>NZ_CCXI01000134.1 GCF_000820705.1 Clostridium polynesiense
ATAGTTTCAATTCCTTATAGGTATTCTATAAACCAGAGTATGTATGAATACCCAAGGGGCGGGCAGAAGGGTTTCAATTCCTTATAGGTATTCTATAAACGTATGGTATTGCGGATATAAAAATTTATACTGGATAGTTTCAATTCCTTATAGGTATTCTATAAACCTAATCCTTTGGTTATTAATTCATTGTATTTACTTCGTTTCAATTCCTTATAGGTATTCTATAAACGTCCGGAAGAAATATCTTTAGCATTAGAAAGAACTAGTTTCAATTCCTTATAGGTATTCTATAAACTTCCTTTAGTTCCTGGGCAGTACAATTGGGAACAGTGTTTCAATTCCTTATAGGTATTCTATAAACCTGTTATTCATGCAACGATTTACAGTTTTCAAATCCAGTTTCAATTCCTTATAGGTATTCTATAAACGTACCCAGGTAAAGAAATAGTCTCCTGGGAAATACCAGTTTCAATTCCTTATAGGTATTCTATAAACGGCAATTAGGACAAAACCTATTATTCATGCACCTATGTTTCAATTCCTTATAGGTATTCTATAAACGATAGCAATCCCACAAACTATTCAAACTTCAACTATGTTTCAATTCCTTATAGGTATTCTATAAACGAATACAAAAAGGAAACTTAATACCCAAATTTAAATAGTTTCAATTCCTTATAGGTATTCTATAAACGTTCGTGAAAAATCTTATTCAGTACAGGGAATACAAGTTTCAATTCCTTATAGGTATTCTATAAACCCGTTAAAAGGGCATGGTTATTGCATTTGAAAAATTTTATTTTTATCAGTAAATTCCTTTTATTTTTATTAAAGCTTGAGATTACAGGTTTTGTTGATTCGGTCCATCCCCGGGGTTTTTTACGCTATTGGGGGTGGACCGAATTTTTTATAGTATAACTTCCTGTTGGTTTTTTATTAATCCAAAGGTTTCTCGCCTTGAATATTTAGTATTTTGAAATCTATAAACTATAACCGAATCCTCTGTTCTGTCCATAAGCTTTGTAAGCTCCTTAGTTAACTTAGTGTAGTTAGCTTCACCTATTTCTCCTTCAAAAACGGAATTTTGAACCCAGGTGAGATATTTTCTGCATATCTTTAAGGCTCGTGCTACTCTTTTAACCTCAAAATCATAAACCAGTATAACAAACACGGCTTCACCACCTTACAATAAGACTCTTATATTTCTCATCATCGGTAATATGCTTCTGCAGCTTGTATAATTCCAGACGAATTAGTCTCTTGTAACTAACGGTAGAGCCTATAGAATCATGTTTTATTGTAGTGGAAAGTTTTTCGTTATACTCCTGTATGAATTTTTTCCTTCCGGTATCCTTTAACAGTATACCATTAAAGCTTTCTTCAAAATCCTTTATAGTTATTATTTTTTTATTTATTAAGGAAAAAATAACCCTATCTATAATAATCGGCTTAAAAATTTCAGCAATATCAAGATTCAAAGTGAATCTTCTACTATTAGTAGAGTGAAGATATCCAATTCTCGGATCAAGATTAGTTTCGTAGATTTCACTTAAAACAGTAGTGTACATAACAGAATTGCCAAAACTAATTAATGCATTTATAGGATCCTTAGGGGGTCTTTTACTCCTATTGAGAAAATGAAATTCAGGCTTATCAAGAATTTTATTAAAGCAGGAATAATATGAATTTCTTATATTACCTTCGTAAGCCATGAGTTCTTCTATGGTATTAACCTCTAAGAGGTTCAGAAGCTTCTCATCAATAGAAATAATTTCCTCCTGCAATTCAATACCCTTCTTCTTGTAGTATTTCAAAACAATTAGAATGTTTTTTACAGCCCCTATAATTATTTCCTTGGCTATAATCAGGCGTTTTTGAAAATCAAGATATTTTTCTGCCTGCTTCAATATAACAAAGCCTGAATTTAAGTGTTCTCTTGGATAAAAAGTTCCGGAATAATAACCGTAATAATTAAAAAAGTGAATGCTTACTCCCTTCTGTGAAGCAAAATCTAAAAGCTTTTTATTTATATCAATTTCTCCAAACACCCAAATATTATCAAGCTCCTCCACAGGTAAATATTTTTTGCCCCCTTCAGAGGAAAAGTATATTGTATTATCCTTTCTCTTTAGCTCTCCATCATTAAAGATATAAATATCCTTTCTCACAGTACCTCCTATGAATAACAATATTCCCTATAGCCGCAGCTCTTACAAAATCCTTTCTTTTCAGGAGCTTCCGGCTTATTAGCCAGTAAGATTTTATTAATCTCATCTACCATATCCTCTAATCTCTTCTCCTCAACATCACTAAGAATAACGGAAACGCGCTTCTTCTCTTCAGGATAAAGAAGTAATCCCTCTGCTTTTATACCTGAAAGTTTAAGCTGATATAGATAGTAAAGCAACTGCCATCGTGAAGCTTCTTGAAACTTAGAAGACTTTTTTGTTTCACCAATAACCAAACGATCCTTATCTTTAAACAATACATCAAATTTTACATTCCCAAAAGATATCTCCTTATCTTGTCTTTTATAACTTTCCTCGTGAATAAACCTTCCAATGTCAATATTATCGTCCTTTTGGTCAGGTATGATATTTCTTCCCATAAGCCAAACTTCTCTTTTACATATATTAAAATACCAAATTAAAGTTCCATTTACCTCCATAACCCTCTCCTAAAAAATCATAAATTCCTCTTCCTCATCTCTCACAAAACCTGTTTTAAAATCATAATAGCTCTCACAGCCTATTTCATTCATTAAAGCCATACCGCTTTTTTCATCAAAGGAAAACTTTCTCACAAAGTTTTTGGGTATTGATAATGTATAATCCCGAAGCTCTCCTTTAATCTTGTTTATAGCCTCACTTCTATCATTTATATTCTTGATTGTAAGAGAAGAAATGAATTGTTCATATAACTCTTTGGCTCTATCATTTATCATAAAATATCCATCAATATATCCATTATTATTTTCAATCAAGGAAAAGCTATCTATAGTGTAGGCATCCTCATAATTACTTGCCGAAAACCTAAGTTTTTCAATAGCATCTATAAATCCATGAGACTCATCCATATTAGCTAGAGAAGATACTTCCTGAAAGTATTTATCTATAAGTGACAAATAATCTTTTTCAGGTATTTCTCCATAGGGTTTTAGAATCTTCTCTGTCTTATTGATGGATAATCTCTTATAGATCTTATATCCAAAGCTCTTTCCTTTTTCATCTACTAAATTGTATATGTAGACACTACTGTTTCCTTTATTACCACTTCTGTTACAGCGTCCAGCAGCCTGTATTATACTATCAAGGGGAGCGAGATCTCTTATTACAACATCAAAATCCAAATCTACACCTGCCTCCACAACTTGGGTAGATATTAAAACAGGATTACCTCCACTGTCCAGTACTTCCTTAATTCTTTCTAGCAGTTCTCTTCTATGAATTGGTAATATATTAGTAGATAAATAAAATACTTCAGATATTACTCTGCTTATTCCCTTATAGAGAGTTAAGGATTCTTTTATTGTATTACAGATTATTAAATAACTCTTATCGATATTATAATCCTCTAGAAATTCCTCAATAAATTCATCAGTCGTAATTTTGCTAAGTTTAGGAATCAGTGTGGTTCTGTTAAAATAGCTATAATATCTTTCATTATCTGTTAATAGCTCATATCCTTCCTTAAGAAGCATAGGTTTTGTAGCTGTCATGATTATTATCCGGCATTGAAGCCTCTCTGCAGCATTTTTTAATATGTAATCTACCAAAGGATAATACTCTAAAGGAATAGCCTGAACTTCATCAAGTAGAAGGATGGAATCCTTAAAGGAATAAAACTTTTTAAGCCTTCTGTTAGAGGCAGAAATAAGAGTTTCTAATAGCTGCACGAAAGTGGTAACCACAACGGCGCTAGTCCAGCTCTCCATAAGCAGCTCACTCTGCAAAAGTGTATAATCATAAAATTCACTCTTATATTCCGGATCTGCCATGGAATGATGCTTCATTATATAATGACTGGAGTTTTCTTTAAAATCCTTATGATCTTCTAAAAGACTACTGATAACCTGATAGTTTTGATTTATTATTGAAGTAAAGGGAAGTGCATAAATAATCTTATTCTTTCCCCCTAAAAGTTCCCTAAGCTTCAGTGCAGCAAAAAATCCTGTAAAGGTCTTTCCTGAACCTGTGGGGGATGTTATTGAAAAAATTTTTTTATCCGTAACTCCTTCTATCTCCTTTATAACTGAACAGAAAATCTCTTCTCTAAGCTGGTTCAGTTCCACTTTATCCTTTTGAAACCCACCTTTAGTTATTGCTCTCCTCTTTTCCATTGAATCAGTAAAACTAACATACTTCTCCTCTGGAAGCTTTGTACCTGAGGCACTAAGTTTGTCTGCAGCAATTAAAGCTGAGTAAAGGAGGTTATGTATAAAATAATTGCCTTCTAAACGTCCTCTGCTTCTCTCTATACCTTTGTAATGAAGCTTTTTTAATGTTTTTAGAACCTCATTGAAGTCACAATTATCCAGGAAAGCTTCTATATATTTTTCATAGCGAAGAATTTTATAATCTTGTATAACTTCATTTCTATGCAGCAGTATATCCTTTCTTTGAACTTCTGCCTCTTGAAGCTTTTCCTCCAGTCTACCACCGAGGAGTCCTCCTGCTCTGGGAAGATTATCTTCTAATACCCTCACATTTCCATGATGGTGCAAAATAATGCTGTATACAAGAAGAGGGGTTATCTCCCCCTCTCCAAAGTCCTTCAGTGCTATATATCCACCAAGAATAGCAGAAAGAAAGCCATGATTGGAATATTTAACCTTAACCTGTGTCTTTAGATATTCCTGAAAAAAGCTTGTATACTTACCAAAATCATGACAGCAGGCAAGAATTTTAAATTCCTTTTCATACCACCCACCGAGAAAATGCAAACCTGTTTCATATACCTCCTGCAGATGAGTTAATAATAGCCTATCCGGATGTGATTTATACATTTCTCCACCTCTACATGAATATAATATTATCTTCTGACTCCTTTTCCTTAAACCTATAAGTGACTTTTATAATTTCTTCCTTAACAGCTGCCCTTATCTGCTTCCCCTTATCCTCCAAGAGATAAGGCTCTGCCCTTTCAGGTATTCTGCCTTCACGGATATCTCTAGGCATCCTCTCCCTTATGAGAAAAAGTTTATCCTTAAAGATATCTATAGAATTTTCCTTTACTTTGTTTAGGTTGATTACAGTAGAGATTGGCATCGGCTCATAAGTTTCATATACCTTTCCCTCCTCGTAAGCAACATAGTTTAAGCTGCAGTTGAAAGAAGCTGACCCTAGGTAAGGACTGTAGTGAAATTTTTTATTATAAACCCTCTCCTTTAATTCTTCTAAAATTCCCTCATCCTCATGGGTAAAATACACCCTGAATCTAAGCTCCTCCTCTGAAGTCAGAAGCTCTAAGGGAATTTGAGTATGATTTTTAGGGTTATAGATGAGTTTTGGACTGTCTGCTTTAATATAATTCACCGTCTGCATAATCCTTCTGTTTATAGAAATCTTTCTTAAAGCAATACCACATCGGCTGCTGTGAAGTAAAGAATAATAGCTGTCTCTTTCATAGCCCATCACCGCCGCAATTATTCCCATAATCGTAGTCCTAGGAGGTACAGAGTAGGATAGAGATGAGGAATTGGTATAAAATTTTCTAAAATGACCAAATTTGCCTATGATATCAAATACCAGCAATTTCATTTCCATCATCCTATCTATAAATTTATGATATCTATAAAATCAAAAGCTTCCTGGAAACTCACTTCTTTTCCATAGGAATAAAGGTGCAGATCCTCCTGATGATAATAGTATATCTTTGATATTTTAGATTCATATTTCTTTATATGCTCTATAAGCCTTCCAATCTCCAGCTTCACCTCTGTAATATCCTTTAGACTATAAGTCTCTCCTATAAGCTGCAGCTTGCTTCTCATATCTCCCAGAATTGTTTCATCGTCCTTATACTCCACTCTCATATACAGCCTTGGATACTGGCCGATTTTACTCCTGGTTATCTGTTCAGGGATAGCATTTTTCATCCCCTCATCCAGAAGCTTCACATCCTCCTCTGTAAGTCTTGTTTTTTCTGCTCTTTTCCCGCTTATAACTCCTGAAAAAGCAATAAAGGAATACTTAACCCTATAATCCTTGCCTATAGCTCCCTGCTTGTTCCCTTTTTCAGAGCTGAAATGAGAGGTTATACTGCTTTCTAAAAGCTCTACCTGATTTAAGGAATATCCCCAGTTAAACTGTACAGGTCCAATAAAGTTCTTAGAGTCATTTTTCACAGGCATGGTGGCGCCAAAAAGCCTTACATCAATAAGCCTATCTAATAGTTTATCTGTATCCGTTTCCTTTAACTCTGCAATTCTATCTCCTGCAGTAACCGGAGCATCATCCAGCTTTTGAACAAAAAGGGTCTTTCCCCGACTCTGAAGGTAATCTCTTATATATCTTTTCATTCTTAAATCTGAAACAAGATTGATATCACCATCCATACGAGGTCTGTTTTCTTCATCCGGGTCTCCATTAGGATTTGTAAGCTTAGCATCATAAAGATATAATATTTCACTATTTTTCATGGTTATTCTCCTTTTCCTTTTTAAGTATTGCTTTGTTTGTACTATACCCATATCCTGATAATATATAAAAGAGATTTTCCTCCTTATTTAAGGACCATATGTTATAATTTTTATCAAAAAGCATCTTGAACTGGCTGAATAATACATCATTAAAAGGCAAAAGCTTTTCCTGTTTCAGCTTATTAAAAATTTCATTAGTAAGCTTCATAAGCCTTATCTTATTCATGCCATTGAAGTTCAGCTTGTTAAGTATAGGCTTTTTCCCCTCAGCGCTTTTTTTATACTGAGCATTCCCTATAGCTCCAAGAACATTGCCCAATAAGAATAAGGCTGCCTGCTCTTCGGTATAATCCATTTGAGTAATAAACCCTTTAATTTCATCATTGACATTTAACAAAGCCACATCCATTCCCTTCTCCTCCTTTATGCAGCCCAAAATTTTTAAAAAGTATAAAAAAGCTTGTCCATCAATAATTGCTCCAAGAAGCTTTGCTGCAGCCAGTCCATCGCTAAGATCAAAGTTCATAGATCCATTATCTGTTACATTTAGACCCCTCTGCTTGAAATGGATAGCTTTTATGCTTTCTGTAATATAAGCTACCATAAGCTCCTTTCTTAGTATCCCTCCGGTAAAGAGAGCTTCATATATAGCCATGAGCCTTCTATACTGCATAACCTCGCCACTCTTAATTCTTATTGGGACAAGATAATATATTTTTTTGAGGCTTAAATTCCTGCTAAAGTTTTCACCGTAGATTCTTTTAAGTGCATTATTAGTCTTATTCATGGCCTCATCCAGCTCTATGAAATTAGAAGGATTTATATCCTTTATAAGCTTTTGAACCTTAGTAGACTTTTGAACTCTCTTATAAAAAAATAGATTTATAAGATAAAAGGCCCTTCCGTCTCTTTCATATTCCAGAAGTTCCTTAAGGCTTTCCTGGAACTGGCCTATAGCTTCATGGTTTACAAGGAGATTAAAGGATTTTTTCAGCTTTTCACTGGAATAATCTAATTCTTCTTTATTAGCAGGTTCTCCTATAATAAAATGAGGGATTAAATAGACATTAAAATCTGCCAGGCGTGTATTAAGGTTGTTAATAAGATATTTTTCTGCCACCAAAGTTTTATTTAGACATTCTTCACAAAGAGTATAGCTTTTGTCATAATTCTTTGGGTCTAAACCATTGGCAAAGATTACTTGATTTGTGGTATAGAATTTAATTTCTGTATCAAATTTCGAGGTAACTTTATCAGTGCTGCCGCACATGATACAACTACCAGAGCTTTTAGCACCTTTATCACAGCTATCCACCTGCTTTTCTTTAATAAGTGCCTCTCTATATTCCTTGTAGTCACTTAAAGGAGTATTATCAAGAAAAATTGTAAACAATCCAATATCCTTTAAACTCAAATTAAATTCTTCCTTAAGATAAGCTTCCAGCTCTTTTAAATGATCTTTTTTCAAACTATCCTTTAACTCTTTACCTTCTAATCCTTGTTTCTTAAAATCTTCTAATAATTCTAAGGGACTTTTAAGTTCCTCTTTAAGTTTTTTCAAGTTTAAAAGATACCTATTTTTTGCACTTTTAAACTCTGAACCAATATCCTCATAGAAAGAATTAAATATGCCCTGGAGTTTTTTACACAATTCATCACCTAATTCTTGCCTATTCATTAAATTGTAAACGGTTTCTGAAAAGTGATAAAAGGAGTTAGTAGATGTACAATACCATTGAGGTGAATTTGCTCCCGGTGCGGAACCAATAAAGAGATATTTCTTAGAAGTTTTAAGATTCATTTCCTCACTGCATTCTATAGAGTAAGTGTTATTTTCTGTATTAAAAATAATCTTTAAAACCTGAAGCTGTTTTTTGTTCTTAATAGGTTCAACCTCTTTCACTAAATTATCCAAGAGATTTCCGCTATCTAAAATTGCGTTTCCTAATTGTAAAATTGCTTCCTGCATTTTTTCCCCCCTTTATAATTAAAAATCAATAATATTTTTCTTCTTAAAAATATTATACAATATATTACTATTTTGTAAAATAAAACTATGAAAAATATTTTATTTTATATTATAGATTCCCTTTAAGCAAAATAATAGTCTTTTAGCATGAATTCCAGCTATATATGACATATAGAATTTATCTATGTAACTATATAATTCACTAATTACCATAGTTTTCTTAAAAGCGATTTTACTCTACTAATTAAATTTATATTATGTATTCTAACAGATGATCAAATAGTAAGGTGCTTCCTTGGAAACAGAATTTTAATTCCTATAGTTATCCTTAAAATGTAGATTAAAAAGATTGAGTGCCTTGACCTTTCCATGGTTTATTTCCTTATAGGTATTCTTAAAACATTGACAACCTAACAACTTGTCCAAACTATGACTTGGTTTCAATTCCTTATAGGTATCCTAAAAACAATAGACGGAGCTTTTACTTATTCAGAAGTATTAGTGTTTCAATTCCTTATAGGTATCCTAAAAACCTGTCCTAAATGCCTTTCAACACAATTAAGTGCTAAGTTTCAATTCCTCATAGGTATTCTAAAAACTACAGATGAACAAGGTTATTCTCCACTGCAACAAGGTTTCAATTCCTCATAGGTATTCTAAAAACAAAGTTTAAGTTGGAGCATGGCGGCAACGTTATTTCGTTTCAATTCCTCATAGGTATTCTAAAAACTGGATTCCTTCCATATAAGGGAGGGGACAGAGTTTGTTTCAATTCCTCATAGGTATTCTAAAAACCTCCTACATGAAGAATGATGACTTTATTAGAGTAGGTTTCAATTCCTCATAGGTATTCTAAAAACACAATATCTCTAATATATATCCAACTCTGTATCTCTTGTTTCAATTCCTCATAGGTATTCTAAAAACCTAATGTAAGCAACATTTCCGAAACCGGGATAAAAGTTTCAATTCCTCATAGGTATTCTAAAAACTATAAATAAGATTTTGAAAGGGGTTTTGAAAATGAAGTTTCAATTCCTCATAGGTATTCTAAAAACACGACTAGGAGGTTAAAGGGGTTAAGTATAATTGAAGTTTCAATTCCTCATAGGTATTCTAAAAACAATGCCTGGCAGAGTACGTTTTTAGATTGGCAACTATCGTTTCAATTCCTCATAGGTATTCTAAAAACCCTCATAAAAGAAGATAAGCTACCTGTTCTACCTGGTTTCAATTCCTCATAGGTATTCTAAAAACTATATTCTATATAGTGTATAAAAATCCTTTATATGGGTTTCAATTCCTCATAGGTATTCTAAAAACCATGGTCGCTGTACCCACAAACATGACACTTAACCAGTTTCAATTCCTCATAGGTATTCTAAAAACGTCAGGCAAATGGTTGTTAATTCACAATTCATTAAGTTTCAATTCCTCATAGGTATTCTAAAAACAACATTAAACTTACCTATACCTGGAAAATCAACAAGTTTCAATTCCTCATAGGTATTCTAAAAACTAAAATTTTATTTATTTTGATATAGTCACGAAAAATTGTTTCAATTCCTCATAGGTATTCTAAAAACTTGCATTCCTATTCCAATATTTCAATTCTTCTTCTGTGTTTCAATTCCTCATAGGTATTCTAAAAACAAGTTTAATAAATCCTTAGAGCTTATAGCAGGAGGGTTTCAATTCCTCATAGGTATTCTAAAAACTTTAACCCTATTACCGATACTAGCACCTATAGTTCCGTTTCAATTCCTCATAGGTATTCTAAAAACGAGGTAAGAAGCTTTTGAATTGAGATACTGACATAGTTTCAATTCCTCATAGGTATTCTAAAAACTATGGCCTTCGAAATAGCTGAGGCGGATGAACTAGAGTTTCAATTCCTCATAGGTATTCTAAAAACGTCTTCTGTGGTGTTATAATTAACGTCTGACTCTCTTGTTTCAATTCCTCATAGGTATTCTAAAAACTCCTTCGGCTTCTCTATACACTCCAACGTGCTGAACTAGTTTCAATTCCTCATAGGTATTCTAAAAACCTCCCCTCCAGCCACTATTTATTAACTTCTTTTCTAGGTTTCAATTCCTCATAGGTATTCTAAAAACGGAAACTCTGTACTTTTTAAATGTTGTGCTTTAGAGTTTCAATTCCTCATAGGTATTCTAAAAACCCATTCCAAATAGCATCATTTAATCCAGCTAGAATTAGTTTCAATTCCTCATAGGTATTCTAAAAACCCGTTGAAAGGGCATGGTTAATGTATTTTATAAATTTTACTTTTATATAAAATTTTATATAATCTTCATTAAAGCTTGGTAGCACTCATTTCTTAATTCGGTCCATCCCCGGGATTTTTTACTCTATTGGAGGTGGACCGAATTATAATGAAAGGTTGAGATTGAAGTATTATTCTCTAGCAGTACATATAGGTGAATTTGGATATAATAGCCTTAGCTGCCTTAATTACCTCTGTTTCATTATCTATTCTCTCATAGATTAGCAAATCATATAGAAAGTCATCTTCCATACAGTGTTTTTTTATATCCGTTATAAAGCTCTTTACTCTTTTAGTCAGCTCCCCAATATTATTACTTTCAAGCTCTTTTACAATATTAGAACATTTATTTATCATTTCAATGGTATAACCTCCATCTTTTACTGCCTCTACTGCATTATTTATGAAGTTTTGTCCATTATCTATTTGTGCTTTTTTGAAGTTTATTTCTGCAATCTCCCTATAAATAAGCTCCCAGGGATGTTGGTTTGTTTTAAAGCCTTTTTTTATGTAATCTGTTTCATTCAATATTTTAAGTATATCTTCCGGTACCTGTTCTCCATAAAAGTAGTTCAATGCTTTAGTATAGGCATAGAACATAAAGTCCTTAGGATTGTCCTTTTTATCTATAATTATATTAAGCTGTTCCTTTACATCAACACTGTGATAATACTCCATTTCATACTTTTTATAAAGCTTTTTATCATCACTTATTATTGCCAGATGAAGGATATAAGACAAAGTAACCTGTCTGTTAGTGACATTATGGTGAGGTGGGAATTCCTCCAGTGCCTCCTCTAAATACTTTAACGCTTTTTTATAATCTTTAACAAAGGAATAGAACTGTCCAATGGAGCTTAAAGCTTTTCCTCTCAGTTCATAGCTGAAGGAATATGGTTCATTAAGCTCTAATAGCTTAGCGACTTCCTTTCGGTTCTCTCTCAGAAAATCTAATATTGTATTTATATTTTCAATTTTATCTAAAGCTTTATTGAATCTGAAGCTGTTTACCTCAATTTCCACAGCTCTGATTAATGTGTTAATATATTCCTCTAAAGTAACATATCTTTTTAGTTCTTCACATCTTTCAAACCAAAGCCTTCCTTCACTGCTATTTCCAAAATGATTACAGGCTCTTAATAAAATGTCAGATAGCTTATATTCAGCTATCGGCCTATTATATTCTTTCAGCTCCTTATATAACCTTTCTGCTGCAAATTTCCCCTTTAAATAATTGCCCTTATCTTTAGAAAAGTATGGTTCTATAATCTTAACATAGGTCTCTGACAGCTCCTCCTTAAATATTTTACATAGATTCTTTTCTATTTTATTAATCCAGGTTTTTAAATAATGATCCCTATACAGAGAAGCTGAACAATTTATATCATATATAAGCTCTAAGCATTTAATATAATCTTTCTCCTCATAGACTTTAATAAGGCTGTTATACAAGCCGTCAATATCGTCATAAACCCATACTAAAGCTTCCGTTTTAATAGATTTTTTCACCCAGCTCATAAATGACCCTATTCCGTAATCTTTTTCATATAAGTCCAGGTTTTTTCTGATAATATCACAAACAAGGTCTGCTCCATAAAGGAAGATATCCTTTTGAGAGCCATTTTCATAATTTATGGGTTTTACATTAAGCTTTATATTAGGAGGCTGCTTTAATTTTATTTCTGTAAGCTTTGAAGATATAGCTGATTTAAAAGTCCTTTGATCCGTTAAATAAAATATGAACTCTTTTTTATTTTTATCTTTGTTGTAACTATAGCCAAGCTCTTTAAAACTCTCTACCTTAAGAACATTTGATTTTTTTATAGGAAGAGATCTGGTAGCTACATGTATGTTGAGTAGGTTTTTCTTATAAAATATACTGCTATGTACTATTGTATTATTTAACAGCTGACATGCCATGTGCTCATATAAATTACCGGCATTTTTGTCATCAATAATATTGGATAGAGCACCATAATCTGTTCTGTCATCTTTGGGCTTTAACATACATAAAATATTATACTTTCCTCTGTCTCTAAGATATTTTATTAAGTTATCCTGTAATTTCTTTAAGGCGAGTATTTTATGTTTCTTATACTTTTTGATTTCAGTGCTGTGTAACTCACTGGGGTAATTTAACCCCAGTAATTTACACTGTCTGTCAAAAAATAATTCCAGTCTTTTAGACTCTTCATTATAATCTTCTCCATCGTATATCAAGCCGCCAATAAATCTAAGATTATTATCAACCTCGAAGCTTCCACTTTCATCTAAAGCTATAGTGAACATTTTATCTGTTACCTTTCTTCTTTTTATCAGCTTCTTTAAAAGCTTCTGCAAAAGCATTATTAAAGGGTTCCTTAGAATTATTATCTCTGTTGTAGTTTTCTCTATAATTATCTCTGCCCCTGATTTCCTTACCGGAATTTCCTGTTTTACTACTATTGTCCTTATTCTGATAATTACCAGCCTGCGGATGAGTATTGCTTCTTTGATTCTGATCATTTCCGGAGCTTTTTGAAATGGTATTGTTATTAATTATTTTTAAAAGCTCTTGAGGATTAGGTAGCGGTAATAGCTTATTAAACTCATTGTCACCTTTATTTTTACTGTCACCAGAATCAAATTTTATCATCATATATCTTCCATTGTTTTTATTTTTATCTTCTACCACTAGAGTTTTTAAAATCATAAGGTCCCTTACAGATGGGTGTTCTTCTATATTGATATTAAATTTTGATTTGAAGCTGCTAATGTAGGAGCTTATGAGTTCCTTTACATCTCCCGATAAAAGATAGCTGTTATTCATAGCGGAGTATTTAGCTTTTAAATCCTCATAATAGACTTTAATATCATCTATCCTTATCCTTCCAAATCCATAAGGCTTTCCATAGCCAATGTTCTCATAGGCATTTTCCTTAACTTTTAAAGCCCAGAGCACTAAACCAAGCTCCTCTTTACTGAGATTTTTAAAATGAATCTGTCCCAAAAAATTAGCCTTTGTTTTTAATGGTTTGATATAAACCGCAACGTTTTCCTTGTTTCCGGTATATTCATCATCAAGATAGCTCTTAATTAAATAATGTTTAAGTCCTCGTATATTTCCGGCATCATTATAATTTTTTATTTCCTTACTACCGGCGTTTTTTATTTGCTCTAGATATAGAGGATAGGCTGAGGCATGAGGCTCGCCGGCTACAAGTCTGTAGGTTTTATCCTCTTCAGCTCCTTTTACGCATACTGCATCTTTAAAGCTAAGCCTGCTCTTATAATTGAGTTTCCCCTTGTCTCCTCTACCAGTAAAGCCCATAAGAGCATCTAAATAACTGAAGCTCTTGGTGATATCATATCCGGGAGGTATAAGATCCCAGACCGAATTATCGTAGCTTATCCTTAAATAAGGGCTGAAGCCTAAATAGGTTTTATCCTCATACTCTGCAAAAAACAGCGGTTTACCTTTTTCCTTTCCCTTCTTTTCGGGTAAAAAGAAATAGGTATCATCCTTTCCTTCAGTAATTCTTTCAGGAGTTTTTCTCTTTTTTGTTCTTAACAACTCGTCATTATAGTAATCAATAAAACTATTATCAACCTTTTCACCAGGAGAACTAAAACCTTTATTTGTCTCAAAATCTGGCTCAGGGATAATATAGTGGGCAAGCTTTCCCTGGATAAATTTAGAGGTCATTAAATATCCCTGATTTTCATATTCCCCTGGAGATCCTATGTGAGTAATCCTTCGGCTATTTGCAACCTTGAAGGAAACTCTTATGCAGTAAGGCTTAAAGAAATTATCTTTGATGCACTTTAAAAACCGTTTTTTTAGACCCTCTTTCTCTTTACCCATATACTTCTCTTTATTATTAATGAGCTCCAGTATTTTTTCCGTATACATATACTTAACATCAACCTTAGGATTGATTTTTCTTAAATAAGGTTCACTTATAACAAAGTAAGTATTTTCGCTTCCCTTAATCTTTTTCGGAGGTACAATATAATACTCTCCGTCATAACCTTTATAGATATATCCGCCCTTAACATTTTTAGGTCTAGAAAAGCTTTTTCCATCTATAATTACTGTATCTATATTAAGTCTATCTTTATAATCTTTCTGACTCTTACCTTTTCCAAAGGATCTAAAATAAAACTGATCATTAGTTATATAATTCTTTAAGGAGCTCAGGCTTAAGACCGCTATATTATTTCTCATGAATCCCCTTAAGGTATTTCCCGGTATAGTATATTCACCTTGAGGATTCTTAAAGAAGGTTATAGGATTTTCTTTCTTTCCTCTTTGATTGTTTTTATCCTTTTCCGTGCTTCCCACAATAATAGGCGTTTCATTTTCTATAGTATATTCTATATAACCATTAAGAAGATCTTCCGTTAATTCACCGTGACCAGGAAGCTCCTCATGGGTTTTATAAGGAAAAACACATTGTCTTGGAAGAGAAACAAAATTATATGGGGCTACACTATAATCTTTAACAAAACTATAATCCTTCATAGCCATACTACAGCACCTCCTTAATCAGCTCACAGGGCTTAAGATAGAATATATAAGCTTGATTATCCTTATCTAAGCTTATGTATCTCTTTACTTTTAGCTTTTTATACTGGGTGTGTCTCAATAAAAGCTCCTCCTCGATAAAAAGCTGCTTCTCACCTCTGTCTAAGAAAATGTTACCGGTAATCCCTTCTTCCTCTATTCTCATATCCAGCTCCAGATCCTCGCTGAAGAATCTGCCTTCAATAAGGTTATCCAGGTGAATTTCAGCCTCCTCAATATCTGAAAGCTTTAAGGAATCAAAATTATATAAAAGAGCATATTTAATACCCAGAGCCTTGTAAAACTTTATATCTTTTAGCGCCTCTTCATAGCTGCCGGTAATATCATAGGAGGCATTTGTTTCCTTAAGGAGCTCTTTTATCCCTTCCCCATTAAGCTTCTTAAGGAAAAGGTTTTTATTATCAATCTTCATCTATCTCTCACCCCTTGCCGCTAATACTTCAATGTATTTATCAATTTTGTTTATGTCCGGACTATCATTATCCAGATTCCATCTATATAAAACCTCTTCGTCTTTTTTAATTATCAGCTCCCTGCCCTTAATCCTGCCTCTTCCTACACTGCTTCCACTGCCTAGGGGTAGCTCTCCGAGGGCTATATCTCTGAAAATTAGAGCTATAAGTGCTGCAGCCTCCTCATTTATTTCTTTATTGTCCTTTATCTCAATTGGTCTTAAGGCACCTTTTATATTAACCTCTCCGGTGATCAAGGTTTCCTCAGGCTTTTGTCCCTTCATTACAGATCCAGCAAATCTGTCCACCTTAATTCTTGAATAAAGTTCCTCTCTACATTTCATAAGACTTGAATCAAAAGCTATGAATTTAGATATGGATTTTGTATTATTAGTACCTCCGAAAATCATATCTCCATAAGCTTCCTTTTTATAATACTTTAAAATTCTTTCTCCATGACTTCTGATGACACCCTTGAGAGAAGTACCTGGGATTATATATTCTCCCCTTACATTCTTTATTCCCTCAGAATCAGACCTGGTATGATCTAGAGTAGACATCCCCTTAATAAGAAGAGGTGTCAACGTTTCCCCCTTCAGCTCATATTCTATAAAGGCTGTGTTGTAATCATTTTTAACCTCAATATCCTCAATGCTTTTTTTAACATAGTCCTTGCTGTTTTTTAAGTAGGAAAATAAATCCTCCTTTTTATTTAAATGAAAGAACAACTCTTTTATTTCCTTAACCTTAAATCTTCCTGCTCCTGAAGTCTTATAGGCTCCTAAGGTAATATTTCCTGCAGCAATGGCCTTTATACATGAATATACAGCGCTGTTATAGTCCTCATAATCCTTCTCTGTATCCGCATATACTTCAAGCTTAAGCGTAAATTCATGACCCTCTCCTGCATAGCTTCTCTCAAACTTAGCTTTATCACTGGCAGCACCGGAAAATCTATCGATTTTTACTCCAGATCTTATATCCATAGATTTTAGGGGACTAAAGGAGTCATAGACAAATATCCTACTCAGGAGGTTTTTATTCCCCTCCACAACTCCAAAAAGCTTATCCACCTTTTCAAAGCCAATAGTTTTTAGATAGCTTCTTAAAGCACCAGCTATTGTAGTACCCGGTAAATATATCTCATTTTTTTCTTTGTCTATTAATAGCTCATCATTATCTCCGCCGATATGAAGTGGTGTGAGGTTTTCAATATAAATCTCATAGATTTTTAAAATAGAACCATTCTTTAAGGCCATTACTTTTTACTCCCCTTTCCCTCTTCCTTGAGCTGAAGCCTAAATAGCTCCTTAAGAATTTGAAGCTTATAGTCATACATAATCTGATCTTCATTTTCAAGAATAGTTTTAGCATCTTCGGTCTTTATATAGTGTCCATATTTATTTTGAAATTCTATAGGATTATCATTTTTAAGCTCATTGAGTATATAATCCTTTAAGAGAATGCCTTCTATCTTAAATTTCTTTAAGGAATTAGCTAACTCTCTGTTTATCTTTTTATTGTTTATGTTATCAAAATACTCCGCTACTCTGTTTATACCTTCCTTATACTCCATTCCTCTTAATATATCCATGAGGTTTGTAAGCTTTGCTATTTGATTTTTTTTAAGATCTCCTTCAACCTTCTCATTGCGTTCAAGTACGCGCATTGGTATATTTTCCTGAAGACCGTTTAGGTATATTCTATTCAAAAGCATTGTTAACTGAGATTTATCCTCAGAGGTAAGTAGACTTATTTCCTTAGAATGCTCTTCCTCTCTTTCTATGCCAATGATATTCCTGAAGTTTAGAGAATTTTCCACTTTCGGAAGAACAATAAACCTGCCAAAGCCCTCCTGTCTCCTTTCTCCAATTCCCTCTTCTATAAAGTCATGAATTTTTTTAGAATTAATACTTCCCTTATAGGTATATATGAGCACGCTTCCCGCCTGGATTCCGCTCACCACAGGAAGCTTATATCCCCATTTATTGTTAAAACCCGAGAAATATTCCGTTTCAACAAAGCTGTGGCTGAATTCTACCTCCTGCAGACCCAGCTTTTCTTTCACATATTCAGGGTCTATATAGCTGTTATAAATCCCTAAGCTGTTTCTGTAAATTATATCGGAGGTGGCATAAATACATAATTCACCACTATCATTATAGAGCTCCTCACTAAGATTATTATTTCTATTCATAAAGTCCAACTCAGGATTATTATCAATGACTTTTATATTGCTGATTACGCTCTTCCCATAGCCAGATCCCTTAGAGCCTCCAAAATAAAATATTCCGCCGCTTAGAATATTTATAACCTCTTGGACCTGGTCTTCCTCCTGGCACTTAATTGCTGACCTGAAATGATTGTTTTCTTTTATTCCTTCATATCTAAAAAGCTTATTTCTGTCATTTTCAAGTTTTATATGAAGGTTAATGGTTTTATCTATGGTCTTAACCTCTAGGGTACTATCATAAAAATTCAGATGAGCAAAATCAAAACCTTTAACTCTTTGTAAATCATCCTTACTTTCATCTCTTGTTAAAATGACGCTCATTTCCTTATACTGTTTAAATTTCTTTGCCTCCTCTTTTGAAGCAAAATAGCATTTTGGTACTGGAAGGGCTCTTTCCTCCTTTATGATGGGATAACCGTTAAGAAATTTGAGCTTTCCTCTTAAGAGCTTTTCTTTGTGGATTCCGGAATTTAGACCATCTCTTCCAAGCCCCATAATACTAATATAATTAGCAATATAAGCTCCTCTTATAGATGCTCCGGATATATAGCTTCTTGTGAATTCATTATCGGACTGCATAATTGTAGAAGATATCTTAACAGGTTCGAGATTTTCTATATCAAAGGTTATATACTTACTCATGCTATACCACTGCCTCCAATTCTCTGATATATTTTTCCGTAACATCCTCTCCATCTTCTAAAAGCCTGCAGAGAACGTTACCTTTTCCCCTGCTTTCCATTGCTCCAAGATTCCTGAGAGCAGAAACTGCTGAAGCCAGCAAACCCTTTTCTAAATTAGTAAGATCCCTTGGACAATCTATTCGGCAGTAAAGCAGAAGTCCTCTCTTTATAACTCTTGCTTTTCTTAAGGAGCCATCCTCAGCTATCCCCTGATCATCCAGCTTAGTAAAGCTTCGTATTTCAGTCATAGCCTTGGTGATGCTGTCTACAGTTATATGGTTGATATTAGCGATAAGCTTAAGCCTCTCCTCTATCCCCTTGGATATCTTACAGTTAGAAAACTTTAAGGTTTCATGGCTAAAATCTCCCGATTTTCCAAATAATCCTCTGAACATATCCTGAGCTTCGAAAAATCCCATAGCCTCAAGGTGTTCCTTAAGCATTTCCGCTTCTTCCCTTAGCTTCCCTTTTAATGTCTTTCCCTTTAAGTATGGCACTCCAAGGTCATCCTTTAGTATATCAATATCTGCTCCTGCATTCTCCGCAGCTCCTGTAGCAAATATCCCTTCTGAAACAAGCTCTATTTTTATAGAAAGGTCTGTCATTTTTTATCCCTCCTTAAGCTTTCAATTCTCTGAAGATATCCATAACCTCAATGGCATCCAGATACATACAGGTATTATCATACTGATTAAAGCAATACTTTCCACTGGTTCCCTGAAGATCCTTCAGAAACTTTTCATTATCAATCTTATAAAACTTAAAGAAAAAGCCTGTGGCCTCTCCTCCCTTTTTAAAAGCCTCTTTTAAGGATTTTATTTTACTCCTTGCTATATCACTTTTTTCATTTTCTACATTCTTATTTATAGCCTCATTTATATTTTGTAAGGCATTTTTGAAATTACCATAGTTTTTCCAGCTCTTTGAGCTATCCATGATTAAAGGCTTCATAGTGAGATTTAAGACCTTCTCATTTTCCTTAATTTTATAATCCTCCTGCCGGATATCATATATAGTTTTATTCACATCACCTTGGGCAATGTGAAAATCCAAAGCAGAGGCATTTTCATAACCCTGAATTAAAAGCATGGTTTTTGCATTTTGGCAGAGCTGCTCAGCCAACTCATAAGCTTTAATGAAGGGATATCCCTTTTTTACTGTGGCAATACCAGCGCAGGCATAGAGTTTTCCCAGACTGAGGTCATGGAGATTAACGGTAATTTTCTCTAGCTCCTGTAAAAACAACCTTGATGCCTCTACACTGACATAGGAGTTGCACAAAAAGGTAACATCATCTCCAGCCAGTATTAGAGGTCGAAGAGGAAGTAAACCATCATATTTATTTTCCCTCATATACTTACCTATAGCCTCACAGGTTTTTTTGAAGGCATGGGAATACCCTGAGGATACTATACTGCTGAACTCCTTTAGAGCTTTTATATATCTCTGGTTAAAGTCCTCCTGACTTTCCCCTTGTTCTTTAATTATCTTTTCTTCTATGCTTCTAACCATCTTTCCCATAGAATTGCCATCAATATGGACTACTGATATATAGCTTTTTTCTCCTTCTAATATTAAATCCTCTATCTCTTTAGAAAATTCATAATCTGAAGGTTCCAACTCTTTAAAATATCCTTCCTGTTTCTTAGCAATGTATTTTTTAACATCTACTTCCCTTGAAATATATCTCCTATCTCCATCTTCTATACTGAAGCGTACTGCTGGCAGACCGGTGGAATGACAGTCATGCTCTATACCAAAGCCCGCCTGACTTAAAGAGTTTTCTCTCTGAGTCTTTTTCTTTTCAAGAGCTTTATAGGCATTTTTAACCGCCACTTTCACATCGTCATCCTGAAGATTAAGATCTTCCTTAACTATAAAAAGCTCTACTCCAGGGTATTCTTTAAGTGTATTGAGGCTATAGGACTTAATAAATCTATCCGCAGACTCTCCATCTTTAAATAAATGGAGTGCATTTCCTCCACCCTGCATAATAAACCTATCCTCTTCTAATCCATAACCGGAGGGCTTTTCCAGCTTCTTCACAATAATTGAAGCACCTATGCTTTCAGCAAGCCTATTGCTTTTAAAGATATAATCCTGCTTTTTGGATACCTCCCATAAAACCAAAGTACTCATTTTAATCCACTCCTTCTAAAGTATAATTTTCAGTAATTTTTAACTTAACCTTATCTTTTATGTTTGTTGTGCCTGTGCTGCTGAGGGAGCTGTAAAATTTACATTTATCAAAATCTCCCGGCTTTCCATGATGTGAAACATTAATAAAAATTTCCGCTTCACTTCCTCCCAGTTTTTCAGCCCAATGGGAGAGCTCAAAATAGTGATTCACCAATTCCTTAGTTTTTTCAATACTTATATCCGCTGTGAAAGAGATATTTGAATTATTTATGTAGATTTCTTTAAAAGTTATAGGCTTAGGTTCTTTGGTGGAACACCTTTCCTGGAAATAATAATTACCTTTAAAGTTTATTAGTTTGAAACCATGAAGCTCTATAAGCTCCACAGGCTTTATATTATGAGTCTCTATGATATCTTGAACTTTATGTGCATTTGGAATCGACAACCCATTAATGTGACTTTCATAAATTAATCCTTGAGAAGCGGAAATATAGGAGGAATATATCTTAAGCCTTTCATATATACTGTCCTTAGCAGCTTTTTTAAATATACTGTAAAATCCTGCTGCCATAGCTTTTGTACCCCCGGTATAATCAAGTATTACATTAATCTCTCTGTCTTTAAGGTCCTCCTCATCCCATCGGCTTATTATATGGTTTAAAACCCTTCTGGCTGTACTTTCAATCTTTTTAATACTGCTTTTATCACTGGAAAAACTGTAAAGGTTATCAGGTTTTATTATATTTTTCAGGGAAAACTGAAGATTTTCACAGACTCTTTCACTGCTGATGATTCCCGGTGCTTCCTCTGAGTATACAAAAATCAGCCTTGTATTTTCCCGGGAATAATTTAAGCTTGTATAATAGGCAGGTAATGGGTTCTTACCTATGAGAGTAACTATAAAGTCTGCCTTATACATTAATAGGTTCCCCCTTTCCCTGTATCCATTGGGTGATTTTTTCTTTTATAAAAGGTATATCCTTCCAGGCTAGCAAAAGAGTATTAATTGGATCATCCTCCCATATATCTTTATAGTCCTCTATCAGTTCTTCCTTATCCTTTATAAAGGTTAGAGTTCCTATCGCAGCTTCATTTTCTGCTACCATTCTTGCTCTCTGTTTTACTTCATAAAGCTTAAATTTTGCTTTTTTAATTCCATCCACTGAGCTTACAGATAAAAAGTAAAGCTTCAGATCCTTTAGTAAAATAAAGTCAATCTCAGCTTCTCTGTTGGATTCATCACCCCTATATCTGTAAAAATTCACTGCATAGGAATCTATAATACCTTCATCCTTCAATTCCTCTATTACACCATAGAGGCTTTCCTCCAACCATATTCCAGTAAGTCTTTCTAAAATAGTATCCTTTTTGTTTTTAAAGCTGTTTCCCTTTACTGTGGTAGTCAATGCTTCATAAAAAATCTCATATCTTTCATAAAGAGCTCGGATGAAATTGCCCTTAGAAAGCGAATTAAAAATCTTCTGTATATAATCAGGATTATTTTTTTTAAAATGATTTACCCCATCCCTAAGCTCCTCCAGATCTATTACAAGCT
>NZ_CCXI01000135.1 GCF_000820705.1 Clostridium polynesiense
TCTATTACAAGCTTTTCTCTTTCTTCTATATGACTTATTATATAGACCATAATATCTCTGCTGTATTTTGTGGCATCCTCTCCTTTTTGCGGTTTATCTCTATATTCCTCGCTTATCATCTCCTTATGGACATCCGCAACATCCTTTATTTCCAAAGAAAAAAGCACTTCCGCTGAGGAATAATCAATTATATGCTCTTTATTACCGCTGTTAATAAAAATCTTGCTCTGCTCTCCATCTAAATAGCTCAAAAGAAGCCTTTCATTATAATGGGCAAAAACCTCTTTAAAGGTAATGAAGCCTATTGCTGATATAACCTTGGTACCTCCGGTATAATTAAGCTCAATGTATGTATTTCCTGAAGGGAGCTTATTTTTTATATAAAGGAATTTGTTCTGCAGCTCTTCACTAACCATTTTAGGATCAGCATAACTTTTAATTTTAATAAGCTCCGAGGTAATATTAAGGTCCTTTTTCTTTTTAAGAAGCTCCTGAAGATTCTCTGCAATTTTTCTTGTTTCCTCGGTATGAATAAAAAATACATATCCGTTCTTTTGCAGCCTTGTAATCACAGCAATGAGGTTGGGCATAGCACTTCTTCCAATAAGCACTATAAGACACTGAGCCTTTGTGATTGCTTTTGACATTTACACTCCTCCCTGTACTAAAATAATCCTTCTTTATCAGAAGAAATTTCTATTGGATGGCTTTCAATAAAGGTTAGAAACCTTTCAAAGAGCTTTGTTACTTCCTGTTTAAACCTATTGGAATCCTTAGCATCCTCCCTAAAGCCAAAATGATTAATATCATTTCTAAACTGCTTTGTATTATCACAAATAGCTATAAAATCCTCCTTTAGTTCCTTAGTTATTCTTATTATCATATCTCTATGACTTTCCGGAAGGTCTTCATACTTAATTTCTCCTTTTTTAATGGATAGGTTAATAGCTCGGGATACTATAACTTCTCTATGTTCTCTGTCTGTATCACTTAAACCATATCTTAAGCAAACATAGGTTTTCAGAGTTTCCTCCAGGGCGGTAAATGCCTGCTGGATAAGATTATTCTTTATGCTCCATCGAACTACTGCAAGTCCGGTAAATAGATTATTATCATTTTTAAATTCTTCCGTATCCTTCTCTATTAAATGAAAAAGAGGTGACAGAGGCTTTAATTCATTATTATTTCCCTGAAGGAGCCTGTCCAATTTATTTCTCATAGCTTCTGCAGATATCATTACAGATTTTTTAGACTTATTTTTAAAGCCTTCAATGTACATCCCTCTGCAGGTATTTATGGTTTCGGTAAAGATTCCCAGACTATCTACAAAGCTTCTTATCTCAACAGCCTGGATATTTTTGTTTTTAATCTTGGGAAGCAAAATATCCTTAGATAAATCTCTTAGCCTGTCAGCATTACCAGAATTAATATAGCCATCCACTGCCTGTGCCCAGCTAAGCAGCTGTTCATAGGGCATAAGGTCAAAAATTTGAGCAACCTCTTCTCCCTCTAGGATTTTTCTTACTTCATAAGCTCCATAATAAATACCTTTTATTTTTATATTCTTTGCAACCTTTGAATAATTTAGAACGATTAAAATTAACATAGGCAGGGATCTTAAGCTGTGAGTTATATCAAAATAGACCTCATCTCCATCATCCAAAGAATCAAAAATACATTGAAAAAGCTGCCATATCTCCTCTTCATTAGCACCTAAAGGTATATCCTTTTCTAATATTTTATCCCTTGAAGCCTGCAGAAGAGGTTTAAGTTCCTGCTCCCATCTAGCTTTTCTTGCTTCCTCAGTTAGCAGAATGATGAACTTATCAATATTTATCTTCTTATAAGCAAAATAATCTATAAGAGTCTTTTGAATATACTCATCTTTCTGCTGGAAATCTTCATAACGGTACATACACTCCTTATAAGGACCTTTTCCTAAAACACTAATGAATTTTACAGCCATAATCCACCTCCTAATTTTTGTATATATTTGTATAGTTCTACTATTTATAGTTAATTCCTTCAATTTTTTCGATAAAGATTTAATAAAAAAACACTATTAAATTCGATATAAAATCAGCGAAAAAATCAAGGCCTAAACATCCTACGGGATATATGGATTTATTTATCTAAAGCTCAGATTATTAATAAAAATCTTATAAGCATAAATTAGTTTATTTGGAAAATTCAAAATTGAAATAACTTATGGCAGGGCTAAATTTGAATTAATTAGATTCTTGTTCTTTGAAGAGTAAAGTTTTATTTAATTAAGGAGTTTTAAAGATAAATGGTGATGGGGTTATAGGTGTAATAAGGCTTTTTGATTCATTATAAGTATTCTCTATCAACTCCGATGCAAAACCAGAGTAAGAGCTGTTCTGAATCTAGAATTCCTTTTAGGTATACTAAAAACCAAGAAGTATAAGTATATCAATATAGTGGATTAATATGTTTCAATTCCTCATAGGTATTCTCAAAACTCTCTAAATAGCAACGTAATAGTATATTATCACAATCGTTTCAATTCCTCATAGGTATTCTCAAAACTACCCCTTTTTAATTTATTAGGTTATTTCCTAACCCTGTTTCAATTCCTCATAGGTATTCTCAAAACAAGTTTGCCACGGTTTGAAAAGTTTAGAATTAAAGAGTTTCAATTCCTCATAGGTATTCTCAAAACGAAGAATTGTAAAGCTTTAAGCAGGAGTAAAAATAGTTTCAATTCCTCATAGGTATTCTCAAAACTCAGAGAAGATTATTCTTTAGGCGGATTAGTTGCATAGTTTCAATTCCTCATAGGTATTCTCAAAACGGGTATAATTATTTTATACCTTGCAATGTGTCAAAATTGTTTCAATTCCTCATAGGTATTCTCAAAACCTTTATTGAGCGAATTTATCATTCTTTGAGTTGTATGTTTCAATTCCTTATAGGTATTCTCAAAACACTAAAGGTGAAATATATTTTGCAATGTTCAGTGGCATGTTTCAATTCCTTATAGGTATTCTCAAAACATTCATCGTCAACCTCTCTATAATCCTCCCTGTAGTGTTTCAATTCCTTATAGGTATTCTCAAAACTTTTTACCCCTAAGCTCTATACTTTCCACACCAACGTTTCAATTCCTTATAGGTATTCTCAAAACTTAAAGAAACTAGTTTATTGATGTATATTCCAGAAAAGTTTCAATTCCTTATAGGTATTCTCAAAACTGATGATATTCAAGCGAAGGTATTGAGATTATTAGGTTTCAATTCCTTATAGGTATTCTCAAAACGAAGCTAATGTATCCTTAACCAAAGAAGAACTCTTAGGTTTCAATTCCTTATAGGTATTCTCAAAACTTAGTGGTTCAATATTTGATTAGTTACAATCTAAAAAGTTTCAATTCCTTATAGGTATTCTCAAAACATATGGCTGTTGGCGTTTGGCAACAAGGAGAAAGAAGTTTCAATTCCTTATAGGTATTCTCAAAACGTATATATGCCTTATAGAGATACTATTACAGCCATGTTTCAATTCCTTATAGGTATTCTCAAAACCCGGGATGCCATAACCGCAATAAAACAGAATATGTTGTTTCAATTCCTTATAGGTATTCTCAAAACGGTTTGAAATTAACCTTTGATTACCCTGCTAATGTGTTTCAATTCCTTATAGGTATTCTCAAAACTTATGGGGACTAATAAATGATTTTAGAGAGTGGATAAGTTTCAATTCCTTATAGGTATTCTCAAAACTTGCACAAACTGGACAAAGATTGCCTGGTAGTGATTTGTTTCAATTCCTTATAGGTATTCTCAAAACGGCATATATCTAGCTACTTCGATATGTGCAAATTTATGTTTCAATTCCTTATAGGTATTCTCAAAACTAACATTCACCTATTTTAATCTCCTCTTCTCTTCCAGTTTCAATTCCTCATAGGTATTCTCAAAACGGTTTATCATTGTCCGAATATATTATACATCTGGCGGTGTTTCAATTCCTCATAGGTATTCTCAAAACAGAGTATAGGCTCAAAGAAATTCAGTTAAAGATATTAGTTTCAATTCCTCATAGGTATTCTCAAAACATCCAGTAAATTGGAGGGATAGATGGCCGGAATACTAGTTTCAATTCCTCATAGGTATTCTCAAAACGCAATTGTGGTGAAATGTATAGCCAAGGCAATGGTTGTGTTTCAATTCCTCATAGGTATTCTCAAAACGGGCTTGAGTGCTAATAACAAGATAAACGTAAGCTTGTTTCAATTCCTCATAGGTATTCTCAAAACATGTCTAGGTATTTAGGGGCCTGTGCTAGAGCTGCTTAGTTTCAATTCCTCATAGGTATTCTCAAAACGCTCCCCTGAGGAGAACCTTTAATTATTCTTTTTCTAGTTTCAATTCCTCATAGGTATTCTCAAAACTTGGCAATCCAAATGCCTTTGCAATCTTCTTAACTGGGTTTCAATTCCTCATAGGTATTCTCAAAACTTAACTTGCCGCTTCATTATTTCCCTAGCATTTTGGTTTCAATTCCTCATAGGTATTCTCAAAACTTTGTATGCGTCCTGCATTTCAGTGTCTAGTATAAGTTTCAATTCCTCATAGGTATTCTCAAAACATTGCAACTCAAGTTGTGGCACTTTACTAGCATTTTGTTTCAATTCCTCATAGGTATTCTCAAAACATTCGGTACAGAGCAGGATAGGCTTAGTGCTAAGAGGTTTCAATTCCTCATAGGTATTCTCAAAACATAGTCAGGGAATACTCCATTAATACTAGAAGCTCCGTTTCAATTCCTCATAGGTATTCTCAAAACTTTTAAAGGAGAGTGCATTATTCAAGGTTGAAGAGAGTTTCAATTCCTCATAGGTATTCTCAAAACTAAATACGACTTAATAGAATTGGAAGCAGATTTTTTAGTTTCAATTCCTCATAGGTATTCTCAAAACTCAAACTGCTGAGGTATTACTCCTTGATGATCTGTTGTTTCAATTCCTCATAGGTATTCTCAAAACGTACCCAGGTAAAGAAATAGTCTCCTGGGATATACCGGTTTCAATTCCTCATAGGTATTCTCAAAACCCGTTAAAGGGGCATTATTCCAGGCTTTTTTCTATGTATATAATTCTTTTAAAAAGCTGATTTTCATTTCATTGGCTATTTTGCTTGTTTTGTTATTCGGTCTATCCCCGGGGTTTTTTACACTATTGGAGGTGGACCGAATTATTTTTAACTACTTTTTTATCATAATAAAGCCAAATCCCTGAGAATTTTTAGAGCCTAAGCCGCTGTTTAGTGCTGCTGACATAAGTTCTTTAGAGCCTTTTAAAAGGAATTCGCCATTCCATCCCTTTATAACGAAGCCTTTATAGCTTAATACACTTTCCTTCAGCTTGTCGCCTGCCTTTCTAATTTCAAAGTCCAAATTATCCGGTTCTGATCCTGTGAAGGCTATTATTTTTTTTATTAAGTTTTTTCTTATCATTTCTGAGAATTCCTTCTCCATTGGGGTGTAATAATAGGTTTTTTTACTTTCTCCTATCATTGCTGTGCTTGAGACGGTTATTGGAGATAATGTATATACCAATAACTCCTCTTTTGGCTCTTCCCGGATAACCTCTATTGATGTAACAAAAGCCTCTTTACCCTTTAAAATTATCTTTTCAGAAGTTATTATGCCATTAGTCAGGTATTGTAAAAACCTCTCATCCATAGCGCTTAAATAAAGATAGAGCTTATCATAAAAGGTTATTATTCCTCTTTCTCTGTTTATGGAAAACTTACCAAAGATCTTTGAAAAAGAAAAAAGCTTATAATTTCTCTTTTCATATCTATATCCCTCATTATGAATAAAATCTCTGTAATTATCATCATTTATCCATTTATAAATCACTGCCTGAATAATATTATTATAATGCTGAGGAAGTACAAGCTCACCGCTAAAGCTAATTTCTATTTTAATCTTCATATATTACCTTACCTCTTGTATTTATTTATTAATATGGATTATACCATATAAAGTTATTATAGTTAAATAATTGAATAAATTTGCTTTTACTATATCAATATTTATCCAATGAATTTTGAAAATAATATATAGTTTAAACGTCAATTAATTTGCTCATAAACATCAAGGCTTAGTATACTACGGGAAAACTGTATTATTAATCTCATTAGCACAAAAACTATTTCTAATTATAGTATATACTGTATAATAATGTTATACACTAGATACTATGTGTACTTAGTCTAGACAGAAAGCTTAACTCCATTAAAAAGCTCTATAACAATAAATTTAGGGGTATTATCGTGGACTTAAAAGAATAAAACCCACAAAAGAGATTCAGCAGCCGTGCTGAAATCTATGAAGCATACAGACCTTCCTATCCAAAGGAGACCATTGATTTTTTAAATGAAGCCATTAATCTAAAAAGCTCTTCTGTGGTTGCAGATATTGGCTCAGGCACAGGAATTTCTGCCAGGCTTTTTTTAGATAATGGAAACACCGTATATGCTGTGGAGCCTAACGAAGCTATGAGAAAAGCCGCTGAAGAAGCTTTATCAGGCTTTAATAATTTCCACTCTGTATGCGGGAGCTCTGAACATACTACTCTTCAAGAGGAGTCAGTTGACCTTATAGTTGCAGCCCAAGCTTTTCATTGGTTTGATCCTGTACCTACCAAAAAGGAATTTTTAAGAATACTTAAACCTTCAGGCTATCTGGTAGTCCTTTATAACCGAAGATTTGGTACTGAAGGCTTTATGAAGGAATATTTATCTCTCATTGAAAAATACAGTGAAAATTATATAAATAAAGAAAAGCCAAATTCTCCTTCGGATTTTTTTGAAGGTATAAATGTACAGGAAAAAATCTTATATAATCCTCAAAAAGTAGATTTAGATGGCTTGAAGGGCAACCTCCTCTCCTATTCTTATATACCCATGGAAGAGGATCCCTGCTTCCCAGCTATGATATCGGAGCTTGAAGGGATATTTGACAGATATAATATAAATGGAGAAATTGTATTAGAGTATAATACCTTTATTACCTACTGCCGATTAAAATAGAATTTTAAGGAGAAGCCTGTAATATTTACAAGCTTCTCCTTTTCTATAAAGTATATTTAATTATTGCTCAGTGATTTAATGTACAGTGGTATGGTAAATCCACTTTCCTCTTAGAACTCTCGGTGTGGTTATCACTGCTTTAAGAAACTCATCGCTGGATAATATGAAATATACCCAGACAGGATGGATTTTAAATACCACTGCAGATAACAATCCAAGTCCCAGCTTTATAAACCATAAAGTGGCCACATCAAGGGAAGCACAAAACACCGTATCACCTGAACCTCTAAGTATTCCTGCTAAGGTGACTACATTTAAGGATTGGAAAAAAAGCATATAAGCTGATACAAAGAGCATTGACTTAATCAGCACTGCAGTTTCTCCGGAAGCTTTTATAAAATTAGGAGCTATGGGTCTGAATAAAATCACTGATAAAGCGATAACCCCTGCAATTATAAGGCTTATCTTCATTAATAGCCTTGACAGATCTAAGGCTTTTTCCTCTTCCCCTTCACCTATAAGTGTACCTATTAAAATGCTTGCAGCTGCTCCTACTCCCATTATGGCTACACCAGCAAGCTGCTGAACCACATTTATAAAGCTGGAGGCTGCTAAAACAGATACACCTAAATGTCCTATAATAGCTGCCTGAACAGATATTCCTAACCCCCAATTCAACTCGCTGAAGAGCACAGGAACACTGTACCTTGTAAGAGTTCTCCAATATCTGGAGGTCCCCCTGAATAAATCCTTAAATCTGAACCTTATTTGTTTTTCAATAAAATATATATAAATTACAGTTAAAACAAACTCAAGAATCCTGCTTATTAGAGTAGCCAGGGCAGCACCTTTAATTTCCATAGGTTTTAATCCTAAATGACCGAAAATAAATACCCAGTTTAAAAACACATTTAGCCCAAAGGATATTCCATATATGTACATGGATATTTTCACATTTTCAATGCTTCGAAGGCCAATGAGAAAAATACCTGTAAAAGCTGAAAATATATAGGAATATCCTACTATTTTTAAGTATTCTGCTCCATAGTTAATAACCTCAGCATCATTTGTAAATACGGACATGACTAAGAAAGGCTTTGATAAAACCAATACTCCGGCTAAAATACCGCAGATTACTCCTATGCGGATCATAAGCCCCAATATAGCCCTTATAGGAGGAAGGTTTTTCTTTCCCCAATACTGTGAAGTCAAAACCATGGATCCTGCTGCAAGTCCAAAAATCAATGTGGTAAAAATGAAATAAGGCTGGTTTGCCTGAGCTATTCCTGACAGCTGTACCTCGCTGATACCGCCTATCATAAGCGTATCTGTGACACTGACACCTACATTAATTAAATTCTGAAGGGTTATTGGCACAGCTATAGCAAGGATCCTCCTGTATATTGACTGTTTTTCAAGATAATTTACTCCCATATATCTATATCTCCGCTGTAATTAATCTTTAGGAAGTATATATTTAAATTCCCTTTATCTATTTTAACTGGTAAATTAAAAAATGTATATCCTATAAGTTATTACTTATAATAGTACATATAGAATTCTTTATTATAATATTTATATGTTGTTTATACTTTAAGAAAGTATAAACAATGTATTTATCTATTGATTTTTATTTTCAATTATGTTTTAATTATTATAAAGAATAATTATTCTCTATTAATAATTTTTCAATTACATTCCCCCTTACTGATAATTGAAATATATGGAGGAATAATTATGGAAAACAATTTTAATGAAAAGTATGATCAGGCCTTTGACGAATCTAATAA
>NZ_CCXI01000136.1 GCF_000820705.1 Clostridium polynesiense
AGGAATAATTATGGAAAACAATTTTAATGAAAAGTATGATCAGGCCTTTGACGAATCTAATAAAGAATTATTAGATAAGGAAAAAAAGGAAATGGAGAAGCAAAAACCTTCTAATTCCTCTGATTCTAAAGAGGAAAAGGAAAGCGAAGAAGATAAAAAAAAAGACACCAGGAACTAGTGCTTGATAAACATACAAAAGTTTGCTTATGCAAAGCAATTCCTAGAATTAAAATTAAAGAAGCAGTTTCCCGTGGTGCTGATACTGTAGAAAAGGTACAAAAAGCTACAGGTGCAGGCTCAGGAGGTTGCGGCGGAAGACGATGTACCCCCAAGATACAAGAGCTTCTGGAAAAAGAACTAAATAAGTAGTTTAGCCCTCAAAATTAAGCGGTATCTAATTAGATACCGCTTTTTATTTTGAATTTATAGTTTCACATCCAAAGCATCTCTTAGTCCATCACCTACAATATTTATACAGGTTATGGTCAAAAAGATACAAATACAAGGGGGCAGCCAGTACCACCACTGATGCTCCAATATATACATATCCCTGGCAGCCTGAGCTATGTTTCCCCAGCTGGGGACCGGGGGGATAACACCGAAATTCAGATAGCTTAAGGATCCTTCTATTAAAACTCCATTAGCAATTCCCATTGAAGAAGCTACTATTACCGGGGCTAGAAGATTTGGTAAAATGTGTTTCACCATTTTTCTGTATGATTTAATACCTAAGGCTTCTGCTGCATCCATATATTCCCTTCCTTTTATTACGAGAACCTGACTTCTAATTAGTCTGCAGACCCCTGGCCAGCTGAGAAATCCGATTACCACCATAACAACATATATCCTATTATATGCATAAACATCATAATGAGAAAGCATATTGCTCATCAGAATAAATATAGGCAAAAAGGGCATACTCACCAACACATCACTGAACTTCATTATAACTTTATCTATAATACCTCCATAATACCCTGCTATCACTCCAAAAAGTGTACCTATAAATATCTGTACCGCCGCAGCCAAAAATGCAATTACTAAAGATACTCTTCCTCCATATAATACCCTTGCCATATTATCCCTTCCCAGGGAATCCGTTCCCATAGGATGAATAAAACTGGGAGTGCTGTTCATATTCATTAAATCTAAGGCTTCCATTTTATATGGATAAATAAAGGGTCCAAATGCTACAGAGAGGATTATAATCATTAATATAAAGAAGGCAATTACAGAAAGCCTGTCTTTCTTAAATCTCTTCAAGGATATTTTCCATGGAGTAAGTATTACTTCCTTTTGTTTTTCCATTTCAAATCTTATATCCATTTTACCCCTCCTTTATCACATTAACCCTTGGATCGATTAATTGTATAAGAATATCAAATATATAGTTAAACAAAAGGGTTATAGAAGCCAAAACCACCATAGAGCCAAGCATAAGGGGATAATCCCTTTTAAATGTAGCAGTAGCAACCAAATATCCAAGTCCGGGATATCCAAGCATCATTTCAATTAAACAAGAGGTGAATACTATATTATTTAAAGATACCCCAATAGTTCCTATTAGTCCCACTAGGGAATTTCTAATGCCATGCTTAAATATTATTCTAAAGCTGCTTAAGCCTTTTGACTTTGCCGTACGTATGTAATCCTCTGATAAAACTTCTATCATCATAGCTCTTGAGTACTTCGTAAAAAGCGGTAAATTAAGAAAAACCATAAACATAAAGGCAATCCTATTGTTCATTTCAGTATAGAAATATTCTATGGGAACCCTAATCAAATATATAAATATGAATAGTACAATAGTAGCTACCACAACTACAGGAACACTGATGCCTAAAAGCACAAAAACTCTGGTAAAACTGTCAAACACCGTACCCTTCTTATAAGCCGTTAAAGCTCCTAATATAATCCCGAGTATTATACTTATCCCAAGGGATAATATATAAAGTGAGGCAGAATTTTTAAGTACTATCTTTATTGAAGTGCTTACAGGCAATCCTGTAAGAAAGGAATTTCCCAAATTAAAAGTGATAAGCTTTTTATTCCAATGAATAATCTGCATGGGCTTAGGCTTGTCCAATCCTAGTTCCTGCTTTATCTCCAGCTTTTTATCTCTGGACATAAGCTGAGAATTAGTAAAATCTCCAGGTAGTGAAACGAATATTATACTTGAGAATACTAATATCAGTAAAAAAGAAGTTACCATGGAAAATGTTCTTTTTATCAAGTAAGTTCTCAACCCGCCACCTCTTTCCTTTAAGTGTAAATCTAAAGAATATAATTATTATATCATCTTTTAAAATATATGTCATTTATTACATTTAAAGGGAAATAATTATAAAAACTTTTTTATATGGAAACTTTTAGAGTAAAATTTGAAATTTAAAAATTTATTTGGTAAAATGAGCTTTAATATTCATATTTATAGCATAAAATCATATATAAATGCTTTATGGTGAAATTAAATATATCTAAAGTAATTTGGAGGTATATAATAAATGGATGTTTTAAGTGCCATTAAAGAAAGGCGCAGTATTAGAAAGTTCTCTTCTAAGCCTGTAGAAAAAGAAAAGCTAAATAAGGTGTTAGAAGCAGGAAGGCTTGCTCCTTCAGCCAGGAATACACAGCCCTGGAGGTTTATAGTTGTTGATGATAAAGAGCTGATACAAAGGCTTTACCATGCCTCTCAGGATCAGCACCAAGTACTGGAGGCTCCTATAGCCTTAGTTGTCTGTACCGAGGGCTTAAACAGAACCATGATGTGCGGTCAGCCTTCTCATACTGTAGATGCTTCTATCGCATTATCCTTTATGATGCTTGAGGCACAGGAACAGGGTTTAGGCACCTGCTGGCTGGGGATGTTTGATCCTAACATGGTAAGAGCTATTTTAGACATTCCGGAGGATGTCATGGTAATGGCTATAACACCTTTAGGTTATGCTGAAGAAATTCCGGAACATAGGAGCAGGAAAAGTATAGATGATATAGTTTATTACAACGGATATAAATAACTTTACGGCGGTGTACTGCTTTCATTAAGCAGTTTAATATTTTTCTAAAGATATCTTAGCTTAAATAAAAATCACCGGACTGCAGTATTTGCTGCAGTCCGGTGATTTTTATTATAAATTATTGTAAGAGGATAATCTGTCTTTATACCTCCAGCTCATACAGCTTTTTGGATGTCCTGTGATATTCTGTTCTCCTACTATATAAACCTGTTTTAAGGGATTTATCTTCCTGCTTTCCTTTATTATATTTAATATATAATCTGAGCTTTCATTAAAAAACTTACTTAAAACCCTTACCGGTGTGCCCCAGGCTAATATTATCTTATCTGCTTTAAGTATATATTTTTTAAGGAGATACCTGTTTTGAAGCACTTTATCTTCATCCTGAAATAAATCGTCATTCCCGCATATAAAATCAGGACCCTTTTCATAAAGCTTTTGTATTATATAGTTAGTTTTACAGCAGCATACAGGAAAGATACTCATTATCATTACTTCTCCTATGCTCTGAAGTTCTTCATTGAGCTTTACGTATTTTAATATTCTGTATACCCTTTCATCACAGTCTATTACATCTGCTGCTCCCATATTCTTTATTATTACAAGCAAGGAGCCTTCACCTGCCCCTTTAAGCTTTATTCTAAGGAGAAATCTCCTTTCATTTACTCTATCCGTTATGGTGGTTATATTATTTTTATCTACAAATCTGGGATATTTATAACAAGACATCAGAAAAACTCCTCTAAGCCAGTATTAATGTAATCTTTATTAATACATATTTACCTTAGAGGAGTTATATTACTATTAATTTTTAGAAGCTTCTATTTTAGCTGCCAATTCATTTAAATATTCCCATCTTTCATACTTTTCCTCTAGCTCTTTGGAAAGCAGTTCTTTTTCCTTCATTAAATCCTGAAGCTTTTCATAATCTGCAGCAGAGGCTTCCATTGCTTTTTCACATTCTTCTATTTTATTTTCTAAGCCTTCAATCACCTCATCAATCTCTTCATACTCCTTTTGTTCTTTATAAGTAAACTTCAGAGGCTTTTCCTTTTTAAAATTATTTTTATCCACAGAAGAGGATTTTTCCTCCACAGACTTCTTTATATTATTAACATTGTCCCCTTCTTCCTGCTGTCTCGCTTCAATAAAATCTTCATAACCGCCGTTATACTGCTTAATCCTTCCCTCTCCTTCATAGTAAAAAATCTTTGTACAGATCCTATCTATAAAATACCTGTCATGGGATACAGTTATAACAGCCCCCTGAAAACTATCCAGATAGTCCTCTAAAACCTTAAGGGTTTCTATATCTAAATCATTAGAGGGTTCATCCAAAAGAAGTACATTAGGCGCCTTCATAAGCACCCTAAGCAGATAAAGCCTTCTCCTTTCACCTCCTGAAAGTTTTCCTATAGGAGTCCATTGCATGGTGGAGTCAAATAAAAATCTTTCGCACATCTGAGAGGCAGATATTTTTTCTCCATCTGCTACAGCTATAAATTCAGCTTCCTCCCTTACATACTCTATAACTCTCATATTTTCGTCCATATGTTGATTTTCCTGAGAAAAGAATCCAAGCTTAACGGTATCTCCTATATCTATGGTTCCTTTATCCGGCTTAAGCTCTCCGGATATAATCCTCATAAGAGTAGATTTACCTATTCCATTAGGTCCTACTATACCTATCCTGTCATCTCTGAGGAGTGTATAGGTAAAATCCTTTATTAAAAGCTTTCCTTCTATGGTTATAGAAATATCCTTTATTTCTATAACCTTCCTGCCAAGCCTGGAGCTTAAAGAGGATATATCTGCAGCTGCCGCTTTTTGGGGTCCTTCTATACTGCTAAGCTCCTCAAACCTTTGAAGCCTTGCTTTCTGCTTTGTAGATCTGGCTTTTGCACCTCTTTTAACCCAAGCCAGCTCTTTTCTCAAAAGGTTCTGTCTCTTTTCCTCACTGGCAGCTTCTAAAGCTTCCCTTTCCAGTTTTTTCTCAATGAATAAGCTGTAGTTTCCTTCATAGCTGTACAAATTTCCACAGTCCAATTCTATTATCCTGTTAGCTATTCTATCTAAAAAATACCTGTCATGAGTAACCATTAAAAGAGCGCCTTTTCTTCCATTTAAGTAATTTTCAAGCCAGTCTATACTTTCATTATCCATATGGTTTGTAGGCTCATCCAATATCAATAAATCACAGGGAGTTATAAGGGCAGAAGCTAAAGCTACTCTCTTTCTCTGTCCTCCTGAAAGCTCTCCCATAACAGCATTGAATTCATTTATCCCAAGCTTAGTAAGCACAGTTTTAGCTTCACTTTCCAAATCCCATAGGTTCATAGTATCTACTGAGCTTTGAAGAGAAATCAGCCTTTTATTTAGCGCCTCCAATTCCTCTGAGGTTCTTTTTTCCTGAAGCTTATGAAGCACCTCTTCATATTTCCTTAAAAGCTTAAATTCCGGAGAATTTCCTTTAAAGATCTGCTGAAGCACCGTGGAAGAATCATCATACTCAGGATTTTGAGAAAGATATTCAATTCTTGCTCTGTTAGCCTTTATTATATTTCCAGAATCTATGCTTTCAATTCCCGCTATTATCTTAAGCAGTGTAGACTTTCCAGTTCCGTTAATGCCAATAAGACCTATTTTATCCCCTTCATTTATTCCAAGGGATATATTTTCAATCAAAGCCTTTTCACTATAGCTTTTACTTATATTTTCAAGCGATATAATATTCATTAAAAATTCCTTCCTTTGTGAACAAATTTTCTAATATATATATTAGCACATATGTCTCTCCTTTAGAATTTAATTATTATCTTTGGTTATACTAACCTCATACTAAGTTTAAGGAGGTTTTAGAATGCCCTGGGCAAAGCTAAAGGAAATGCAGCTTTATGACAAGCTGGAAAATCATCTTAAATCAGTATCAAATAAGGACAGCAAAGCAGTAGAGGATATAATCACAAATAAAGAAAGCCTGGACAGCATTAAGGAAGCTATACATCTAGGCATGGACAGCAGAAGAATAGCGGAAGAGATGAAATTATCTCTAGATCAGGTAGATATTATAAAGGATATGCTTGGAAAGCTATAATATAAAGCCATGGATAATAAATTCCATGGCTTTATTCAGTATTAAATTTTAAAGGTTAAATATCCTTTTAAGCTCTTCATATTTTTCATGGGTTAATAAAGCATCCATTTCAGTGTCCTTTAACTTAACCACATATGTCCATCTTCCGTAAGGATATATCTTTGTTATCTTAGTGATATTTATTATATAAGATTTGTGACTCCTCATAAAATTGTGCGGATCCAGCTTCATTTCTATGTCTGCCAGCCCTTCGGAGGTTACAAATCTCTCTGTGGAGGTGTAGATAACCGTAGACTTATCTTCTCTTTGAACGAGTATTATATCTGATGAATCCACAAAGCTTATTCCTTCTTTATTCTTTATAATAAGCTTATCAAGAGGGGAATTTTTCTTTACCCCATCTTCAATTTTAACCTCTGTAGTTTCCTTCAATATACCCTTAATCCTATGAAGGGTTTGATATATTCTTTCTATCTTGAAGGGCTTTACAATATAGTCAAAAGCATAGATTTCAAAGGCTCTAGGCATATATTCATTATGTCCTTTGGCAAATATAATCATGGTTTTAGGGTTTACTTCAAGTATTTTTTCTGCACAGTCTACCCCTGAAATTCCATTGAGTTCCACATCAAGAAGCACTATTTCCGGATGCTCAGCATTAAATATCTCTAAAGCCTCTTCTCCTGAAGCTGCCTCTCCTATGATTTCAAAACCTTCTACCTTACTTACTGCCTTTGAAATTAAAAGCCTCATGCCTGGTTCATCATCAACGATTAATACTCTAAAATTCATTACGGTTTTCTCCTTAAATACCTTCTCCTTGATTTTTCTCTTTTTGCTACAGGCTTATTTAAAATTTCAGAAACTATCAATGCTCTCTGAAGCCTGCTTGTAGTCATATCCTCACTTATGCTGTCTATATATCCCATTTTATTTCCTCTATCATTATTTGTTGGAAATAATCCGTTATTATTTTCATCCATATATTATCAGCTCCTGAGATTAACCTTTATTAGGGTTATCTTTTTCATTACCTATAGAAGGTTTATCCTTGCCTGACTTTGAAATGGAATTTCTCATATTTGTATCGGAAATTACATTCTGCATATCATAATAATCCATGATTCCAAGCTTACCTTCTCTTAAAGCCTGAGCCATAGCTCTTGGAACCTCTGCTTCAGCAGCAACAACCTCAGCTCTCATTTCCTGCTCTTTAGCTACTGCCATTGCTCTTCTTTCCTCTGCCTTAGCCTGAGCAATTTTCTTGTCAGCTTCTGCCTGAAGGGTTTGAAGCTGTGCACCGATGTTTCTTCCTACATCGATATCTGCTATATCTATTGAAAGTATTTCAAAGGCTGAACCTGCATCTAAGCCTTTATTTAAAACAGTCTGAGAAATCTTATCAGGATTTTCTAAAACCTCTTTATGTGCTTCTGAGCTACCTACTGTAGTTACTATACCTTCACCAACCCTTGCAAGTATTGTGGTTTCACCAGCACCACCTACAAGTCTTTCAAGGTTTGCCCTAACTGTAACCCTTGCTTTTACCAAAAGCTCTATACCATCCTTAGAAACCGCTGAAACATTAGGAGTTTCTATAACCTTTGGGTTAACACTCATTTTTACCGCTTCAAGTACATCTCTTCCTGCAAGGTCAATTGCTGCTGCCTTTTCAAAAGGAAGATCAATGGAAGCTCTTTGAGCTGCAATAAGTGCATCTATAACCTTATCTACATTACCACCGGCTAAATAGTGTGCTTCCAGCTGATTAACATTCATGTTGATTCCTGCTTTTGTAGACTTTATAAGAGGAAGAACAATCTTTGTAGGAGTAACTCTCCTAAGTCTCATACCAACGAGATTAAATATGCTTACCTTAACTCCTGCAGCCAGTGTAGAAATCCATAACCCTAATGGTACAAAACTTAAAAATATAGAAATTACAAGTATTGCTACCACAAATATTATAATAGTAGTGATTAAACCATCCATAAAATAAACCCCTTTCTTTTAAGTCCTTAGACTATTTAGTAGCTTTTCTAACTATAATTTTATTACCCTGAACCTTAATTATCTCGACTTTAGTTCCTTTAGAGATATACTCACCATCAGATACTACATCCAGCTTAAGTCCTTCTATATCAACACTTCCTGAAGGTCTTAAATCTGTAATTGCATTTCCTTGCTTGTCTATAAAGTAGTTTAAATCCTCTGAGCTAATATATCCTTTTTCCTTCCTCTGTTCTTCATTCAGAACCAAGGTTTTATTCATTTTTCCCCGGGAAAGCGAGGTCAGCACTACTCCGAACAATACACCTAATATAACAAAAATCACCAGCATCATTATAAGCCCTTCAAAGAAAGAGTCTGCTGAAAATAATACAGCCAGCACCAGACATATGGTTCCGGAAATTCCTGCTACACCAAAGCCGGGTATAAACATTTCAATGGTTACTAAGATAATTCCTATTACAAACAAAACCAAAGCTACAGCGCTTACATTGTTGATAAATGCTCCCCAGTCCATTTTCTCACCCCTTATAATCTTATTATGCTTTTATGTTAATCTAATATTCGAATAAATTAAATTCATATTCTACCATTTATACATATAACCCGTCCAAATGTCAGTTTTCACTGCTGATATTCTTAGGCAGCTCTATGAGAAAGCTTGTTTTATAATCCGAAGAGTCCAGCTTAAGCTTCCCTTCGTAGTTTTCCACCAGCTCCTTTACTATGGAAAGCCCCATTCCTTCTCCTTTAATACCTTTAGTGGTGAAGCCCTCTTCAAAGACCTTGTCAGCTATTTCTTTAGGTATTTTAGGACCATTATTTGATATATACAGCTTAAGGCTCTTTATATCCTCGCTTATTTCCACGTAAAGCTTCCTGTCATCTTCCTTTTCCTTTAATGCATATATAGAATTATCAATGATGTTCCCTGCAATCCTGCAGAATTCCCAGGAAGGCATATAAAGCTCCTTTAAATCAGAAGTTATACAAAGCTCCACATCGATATTCTCCTCCTCAGCAATATGCATCTTCGACTGAAGCAGTGCATTCACAGCAGGCTCTGAGGTTTTAAGGGCTTTGTTTACTTTTATTATATCCTTGTATACAGGCTCCATATATTTTAAAGCTTCATCATACTCTCCCAGCTCCATTAAGCCGTAAATTATCTGAATATGATTCAAATAATCATGCCTCTGTGCTCTTATGGTACGATTTAGCTCCCTAAGCTCATTAATGCTTTGAACCAGGCCCTGCCTTTCACCATTGCTGAATATCAAAGAATATAAGCTTTTTATTGTAAAAAAGCTATTTATTGCCATAGAAAGGGCAATAACATACAGCAATCCGCTTAAGGCCTTAAGGTTCTCACCGGATCCGCTGTTTATTATAAGCAAAATAATGAGAACTATCTGTATGCTGTTTACAAATAAAGACCCTAAAATTATTTTCTTCCCAATATCAAAATTTGATGCTCTCATAGTAACTCCTTGAAATTATTAATAACTATATTATAGCATATATGTCTGTAAAAAAGGCTGAAATCAGATGGAGAAGTCTGCTGAACCATGGAAACTTTTTAGAAGGACTTTATACTATTATTTAATAAAGATTTCTTCATAATTCGTCCGTTATCTTGAAGAATTACATTAGTTGCATTATTAAATGTTTTTTGAAGTTCATTTTCCATATAAAGAGACCTCTAAATATTATGCTTATTACCAGTTGCATTACCAAAAACATATTCTAATTTTTTACCAATATCAGGTTTACTTACCCCCTTGGGGCAGAGTCTGTCTTATTATTTTTTAATGGTAGAGTCGTGTATTTTCAATTCTTACCACTATTTTATCACTGTAAAAAGTAATGAACTAGCCTACTTATTTTTTCAGCTAGTTCATTATGTCCTTTTGTCACTGCATTATTACAATTATGCAGTATTAAATACTCTTACTGTTGTTGATTTAACTGTATTCTACTATCATCATTTTTATGCATTTAATCAACGCTTTATTTTGCATCTACTTGTATTATCTATTCTTCAATTTCCTCTACATATTCTAAAAATAAATCTTGCAACTCACCATCAGTATCAGCATCATTTAAATACAATTTAGGTTCAGCATCACACCCACTAAGTGTACTACTTCCATCAATTATACCTAGCATATTTGAGATTGTATCTATCATTGTTTTTTGAATTATAGTAATTAGAATCTCTTTATTTTCTTCTGATAAACTATTATATAGCTTTAATGATTTCTTCCAATACTCATCACTTGCCTTATCTATGTCTGTATTATCAAATAGATTCTTATATAGACTTCTATTTTCTTCTACTATGCTTTTGTAAATGCTCTTAATAAAAATTTCATTCATGTTACTTCCTCATTTCTGGATATAATTTTTTATTCATATCAATTAATTCTTGTAATTTTGAATTAGGAATATCAGGGTAACTCTTCTTAATTCCTTTATGTCTCTTGCAAGTAATTGTCTTGCACTAGTTATTCCCTTTGTACTTCTTGATACTATACCATTTTCTCCCTTGATTGTATGACCTACCTTCGGAACATTTATTGCTGGTGCAGTCAGTTCGTCATATCCATCAACTAATTTTTTCATCACAGCTTTTTGTCCTGCATGATGAGCATCTAGTCCTTCTACACCTTTTATATCCTGATAAGCACCAACCTGATATTTAGCATCAGCCGCCCCCTCAAATAAACGGAAAACAAATTTAAAAATTAAGGTGGCAACCATTCGTTACCACCATTATATCAACTTGCATTCTTCTTTGAAAGATATTCCATTCTATACTCTGTTTTATTCTTCATCATACCAAATATTATATTTACAAGCCTTCTCATTACACACATTAAGGCTTGTGTTTTTGTCTTACCCTCTGATACCTTCCTTTGATAATACTCGTATAGAATAGGATTTCTTGGTATTTTGCTTCCTTTTGATACTTGCACTTGCTGTAAGGCTAAGATGTAGAACACCCCATTTAAATCTCTCCTGCCTTGCTCACTCATTTGTTCTTTCCCCTTCCCAGCAGAACTGAACTTTATAGGAGCGATCCCAACGTATTTTGCAAGTTTATTAGGATTTGCAAATCTACGTATATCACCAATATATGCAATAAGATTTGAAGCCGTAACAAGGTCAATACCTGGCATAGATTGCAATTTATAATCTAATAACTTCAATATCTTACCCATTTCCCTTTCTATTTTCTTTATTTTTTCTTTGAAAAACTTAATCTCTTCTACCATGCTTTGAATTAGCACATCTCTAAACCTCTGATAGTCTCTTGTAGTGTACCATCCGATTTAACAAGTTCTAATATTTGCTTTGCTTTTCGTGTTGAGCAGGAGTTATTACTGTTATCCAGTAAAAATCATCTGGCTTAGCATTTGGTAAAGTCTTGAGTTTGCCTAATAAAACCTTTGCTATACATTGAGCATCCCAACTATCATTCTTTTGTGTCATAGGATTATTTTTTCGTTCCGATGATGAATAGGCTGGGTTTACTTCTTTTGTCATTTCCTTTGCTTCTGTTAAGAATACTGCTAAGGCTCTCCCATTCCCTCCCACATCCTCCAGTCCAAAAACTCGTGTTATTCCTTCTTTGCAATATTCTTTAATCTTTTGAACAAATTTAGGGAAGGCTGTAGGTTTGTTATCAAATGTTATTTCACCTAATTTATCATTCCAGCAGTTTAGTATAACCGCTACATGTATTTCCTTATGGATATCAATGCCTACATAGAGATATTGTTCTTTTTCATGCATAACTACCACTCCTTTTAGTTTTGTCCTTCAAGAAAAGTCGGCAACCTCAATTAAAGCGTTAGTTTTCATAAACTCGCAAGGGGGAGACAGCCTGTCCATTTCTTGAAGGCAATTTTTAAATTTATAGGCATTATATAAATCTTTTTTGTCTTTTCAAGAAATGAATAGACTTTTTTATAAAATTATTATTTTTTTTAGTTAAGATATACTTCTGTAATCTCAATCCTAAAATGTCCTAATTCTTTAGCCACCTTTAACCTTGCTTGTTTATCATTTAATCCCTCCTCAATAAACTGTTTATATCTATTTTGGGCATATAAATGCCTCAAACCATGAAAACCTCTATTCGTTCCATCATTAGCAATTCTAAAATTGTCTTGATTTCTCAAAATAAAGACTTGAAGGCTATTAATTACATGATGAGTCTTTTCCTCATTCCTAATAAACACCTTTTCTCCCATTGGAGTTTCGTTATATAGCCTTTCAATAAGGCTAATATTATTTTGAATAGGAATGCTTCTTATAAGTCCACCTTTTCCTTTTACCGTTAATTGATTTTCATTGATAGCCTTTAACAAATCATTTCTATCAAGCCTTGCAACTTCATGTATTCTTAACCCAAATTCAAAGCCTAAACTCACCATATTAGCATATTTCTTTTCTTCAACTGTTTCAGCATAATCAATAAACCTTTTTACTTCTTCAACTTCCCACGCCTTATTACTCCCAATTCTATCATCCTTAGTCCTTGGATTTACTCCTAACTCCTTATTAGTTGATAGTTTGCTGCTGTCTCCACCATTTATATCTATAAAATACCTAATTGCAGATAGGTTTGTAGTAACATAAGACTTAGAATAACCTAATTCCTGCATTTGCTCCACATAAGCCTGTAAATGCTTATCCTGTATTTTGTTCAAATTCTGTTTCCTATATGTGTCTGCCAGAAACTTTGCAAAATGCTCCATTCCATCTTGATACCTATACCTTGTTTTAATGCTTCCCTGTCTTGTATGTTTAAATACCTTTTCAATTTGGCTGCATAAATTCCTATATATATTATTAGTTTTTTCATCAACATCAAAGTTCCATCTATCTTTCATAGAATCCCTCCTTTCAGAGTGTAAAGAGATTCTATGAAATGATTCTTAATGATGTCAAGTTTATTATAAGGAACATTTTTTACTCTTATATCTTTTGTTTCAGTGGTTTTTCAGATTAATTATTATAAATTAAAGCATTGAAACAAGTAAAATCAATATCTCCAGCAAAAACATAATCCCCATCTCAATTACTTCTAATTGAGATGGGGATATATATGTACTCTACATTACCTCCTAGCCATTGTATAATCACATTTGAAAATATAAAGGTTAAAGGCTAAAGCCTTCCTACGGAAACCTTGATATTTTCAAATTTTGATTATGTTTAGTAATTAGGAGGAAATGAAGAAATATGCAATTCGTTTAGCACTATTGCTACATTCCTATAATAGGTGCAGTTATTACTGCTGTAGCAGAGACATCATAGCCTTACAGCCGACATTTGTCTGACATCTCATTACTCTCCGTTTGAATATTAAATTCCTTATTGAAACCATTAATGCCTTGCTTAATCCAATATACTATATGTTAGAGAGAAAACATATATATCAGCCTCTGATAAATACCTACTTAAAACTCTTTAAACCATAAGCAATCAATTCCTCCTTTTAATATATAAATTCCAATCACCTAAACAATCTAATAAATAATATTTAACAATTTCAAGATTTTTTTATGAGAGAAAGGCGATTATCATATAGATAACCGCCAAATACTCCTACGTTTTTCATATATTAGTATTTATATTTATTAATTGTTTTTCTAAATCCCACTCTACTGGTCTTGCCTTTAAATTAAACCAAGATGCTCCTTTCTCTATCCATCTTTTTCGGTAAGTCTCAAAATTTCTACCTTCACTACTATCATCATATCCAAATTCAAATCCACAACAATTGCATATCTCATAAGAAGGATTACCGTCATTATCATATGGTTCTTCTCTGAGTTTATCGTATCCACAAACAGGGCAAATGTACATAATTCATTCTCCTTTCTTATTTTTGACCATTATAATAGTCTATTCCATCAGTTGGTTTAAAATATGTTTTAATGCTACCAGATTTATCGGTAACTGCAAATTCATTTGTTGCTTTATTGTAGAAAATAGTATCACCATTTGTACGAGTCTTTGTTAAAATATCACCACCTGGTTTAGATGTTACTAAGTCTTGTGCACCTTTTAAATACTGGTCTTTTGTGTTATTACCGAACTCACCTTGGTCTACTACATGCTTTTGATAATGAGAATCTAATAAATCTTCAGATTTAAATACAGGTTTACCCGTCCCCTTAGTTCCCCCCTTGTGACTCGTGCCACTATTCTTAAGTGCATTAATATTATTCTCTGCTTTAATACTTCCTTTTTTACTAGGTAGCTCTATTACATCAGATTTATAATTTCTCTTCTTCACTTCTATCTTTTCAACACTGCATGCCTGAGGGTTAGACTTTGGTTCTAACTTAGAATTAGATTTTTTCTTAATACTTCCCTTCGTAAACACTCCAAAAACAACTCTAAATGCTATATTTGTTCCAAGCTGCATATAATCGCCGTTGAAAGTTCTAATATCTTCAATAGCATCAAGAGCATCGCCGCCATAAGCATTAATTTGATACTTGCTTTCCTATATACTCAGCACTTTCACAGGCTGCCTTTTTAATCTCCTCTGCTTTACGAGAAGATTTCTACACCATATTTCGAATGGTTTATGACTTTCAGAGAGTTGGAGTCTTAGAATAATTTTATGCTTCCTTTTCTGTTGATACTTTATTATCGCATATACTAATCTGTTTTATAGCTTGTTCTGTTTCGCTTATATATCTATTTGATCATTTATATTAATTTCTCACATATAAAAACATATATATTTTATATTCTTAGTTCCATTGACTTTTAGATAAAATTGAGTCTTTAAATCTTCCTATCAATATCTCTACAAATCGCTTTCATAGTTATTTTGCTGAATCCTAGAGATGAGCATTCTAATTATCGGGAAGATTCTCTATCAGATACTTATACTTGAGAAACAGCTAAATAGATTTTCTTGTACTATTAACTTCTATTAAATTAAGTAGATTTACTCTTTATTCAACATTTTAAAATCCAATTCCACTCTTGTTCATGGTCTTTAAAAAATCTGTTTTCTGATGTGTTATTGTTGCTTTTTAATATAGTTCTTTTGAAGAATGTATTTACAGCATATGTTAACTGCTAAAAAATAATGAACCAGCCTACTTAAATTCAGCTAGTTCATTTCACCTTTTCACTGCATTATTACAATTATGCATTCATTTAATAGATATGCTAAAGTTATTTTTTATAGTTTCTCAATCTTAATTCTTTATGCATCGGCTTTTTCAATAATAATGCATCTAGTGTATTGCTTTGATTATTTTTAAAGTTTTAAACGATAACGCTGGATTATCCTTAGCTGCATAGAATAATGGAAATTCGGTTCTATCCATTTCATATACTTCTCCAGACTTTACAGAAATATATTTTCTTAATATGCTTATAATAGTTTCTTCTTTTATATTGTTAAAATCACTTTTATTCATGATTAAGGTTATATACCCATCATCTCTTGCTAAAAACACATTATAATCAAAAGAAGCACTCTTATAATCATCTGGAAGTGAAAACATAGAAATATACTTTATCTTGTCTCCATTTTCTATAGAATTAATAATTTTCTTTTCACTTTTTCTTAACATCATTACTTTTCCAGATGTTAATGTTGTACTATCTATTCCTGCATGAGTGGGTTCATATCCTAATAACCTAATAATCTTTTTAGCGTCATTGTACCACTGTGTCCATTTAGCATTATCTCCATCCACTTCACCATTGAATGTTATTGAAATTGTTTCATTCTCCATAAATTATCTCCTTATTTATCTATTGGTATTACTTTGATACTTCCAGCTCTATCTCCAATTATTCTTTGATTATCTTTCATCCTATTCCTTAATGCTAGAGTCTGACTTAAAGTCATGAAAATGAGAGTATTGTGAATACAAGTAACTGATTTAATCAATTCTGCAGCCAGCTATTCCAATTTAATTCAGCTAGATTTTCTAAACACGTGAAGTAAGACCGTCAATATTCCAATTACTCTTAATAACCTTAAGACTATTATTACTAACTAAATTAGGTATAACAGTTACTGAATATATGCTATTCTCTATCTCTCTGAATTTTTTCGGAGAAAATTGAATCTCTCCTTCATTGTTGCAAAAAGCATAATTATAGGCTGAGCAACTATAGAATTGAATCATAAATTCAATTATTTCTTCTGTTACTCTATTTATTTCATCTGCAGAGTTAAACTTAATTAATTCCTCCTCACTTAAATCCATTAGAAATCCAAAGTAGTCTTCATCTTTCTCTTTTTCTATTCTAAGAATTGTCTTCAACCTAATACCACCAAATAGATTACAGTCTATTTCCAGTTGCCCATAAAAATAATCTGCTAACATCTCACAATTGCTATCCATTTGAAAGTTATTTAAGAACTCATACTCAGCCCATTCTTCACCGTTAAAATCCTTACTAATCTTCATTTTTTTAACATTTCCATTGAAAGTAATAATCTTTGAAACTAATTTTTTAAATTCATTTTGTATTCTATCTACTGAAAAATTTTCATAGATAAAACCTATTGAAACATAGCTTCCCATTATTAATGCCACCTTTACCTAATTTTCGCTCCGTTTGTTAGATGGAAATTCATTTGGTCACTACTAAACTTCCATCCTCCAACATAATTACCTGACAAATCAGTATATGCCCCTATTCCAGTGTTTTGTTTATATAAACATGCACATCTTGACCTCTATAAGTAGATTTATATATATCCGTCGCTGTATTTATATGGTTCTGTATTGCATTTTTATACGCTTCACCTGTAGCTTTATTCCAGTTACCTTTTACGCCGAAATCACCAGCATGTTTAAACTCATGTTGCAGTTTCTTTGTAGTAAATGTATTGTCAGGTAACTTTACAGCTTCACCCGCCCCTTTGTTCGCCGAAGTAGCATCTTTTTGTTTCTGATTTGTATTTTGCATTGGGGGTCTATTGTTTGTCACATTAGAAGGTAGACCATTCAAAAGAAGTGGCGCCCCAACTAATAATATTGTAAAACCTAAATAGTAATTCTAATCACTTACTCCCATATCATTAGCAAGATTTTTAGTTGGATTTACCCAAAAATACCATCTGATATCTCCGAAGCAGCCGTTACTCCTACTCCAATCGCTGCTACTCCTGTTGCTACCTTTATAATAGTTTCACTATAATTTGATGCTTGTTTTCCTATATATTCCGCACTTTCACAGGCTGCCTTTTTAATTTTCTCTGCTTTACAAGGAAATTCCTACACCATATTTCGAAGGTTTTACGACTTTCAGAGATTTGAAGCCTTAGAATAATTTTTATGCCTCTTTTTCTGTTGATACTTTATTATCGCATATACTGATCTATTTTATAACTTGTTCTATTTCTCTTATATATCTATTTAATCATTTATATTAATTTCTCATATATAAAAATATATTATATTTTTTATGTTCTCAGTTCGCTAACTTTTAGCTAAAATTAGAGTTTTTAAATCTTACTATCAATTTATCTACAAATAGCTTTCATAGTTGTTTTATTGAATCTTAAAGATGACTATTCTAATTATCGGGAAGATTCTTTATTATATACTTATACTTAAGGAACAGCTAAATAAATTTTCTTGTACTATCAACTTCTATTAAATCCAGTAGATTTAGCCTTTATTCAACACTTTAAAATCCAATTCCACTCTTGTTCACAGTCTTTAAAATCTCTGTTTTCTGATGTGTTATCGTCGCTTTTTAATATAGTTCTTTTGAACGATGTATTTGCAGAATATATTAACTGCTAAAAATAATGAACCAGCTTACTTAAATTCAGCTGGTTCAATTCATCTTCTCACTGCATTATTAATATTATGCAGTAACTTATTTATATACTTTCCACCAATTTTAATCATTTAGAACAATTATATTTTTATGCTATCAGATTTAATATAATTATGAAGTTACCTTTATATATTTACTTGGTATATTGTCCGCTAACCATACTTTATCATTACCTAAATAAAACTTAATGCCTTCATACCAAGCCTTATTAGCATCAATTTCAAGAATAATAGGTTTATTATCATGTCTTTTACCAACTTGAAGTGCAGTTTCAATATCATTAGACAAATGAACATACTGTCTTCCATTTGGTAATAATCCCTTATCCTCTATTGATTTTATAAAACGTCTTGCAGTACCATGATATAATATTGCCGGTGGTTCAGTGCTTTCCTTTACCATTTTCTTAGGTATAGAATGTCCATATATAGCCCTAATTCTACCTTCAACTAATTCATGTCTCTTCTTTTCTGAGTTTTCTATCATATACTCTAAATCTTCTAAAGTTACATTCTCCCACTTATCACTTTCATTAAGTGCTGTCAATAATTGTTCAGCACTAACCCATCCGTTTTCATCTAATTCCAATTCATATTCCCAAGGAGCATGGCGAAGTGCATACGAAATTTCTTTACTCAGCTCTTCAAAGTTCATCAAGCTTCTCCAATTCACTTTCATAATATCTTCTTGTACTTTTCTTTCCGTCCTCCTGTACAAAATAAAACGGAGTATTCTCCTTAATATGCCAGTTAATATCTGTAATTTTCACTATTTTTGATTTTGAAATTATATTAACTTTATCTCCAATTTTGTATTTAGGCTCATTTACTACTTTATACAATTGAGGATTAACTCTAAACTCCTTGTCCCCATATCTTAATGTTAAGTTCTCTCCTGCATTAACACATTCAAATATTTTTCCATTTGGAATCATTCCAAAAAAATTCATTCTATCGTCTATATCAATCATATCATCATCAATTCCTTGAAATGCTTGATATACTCCCCATGTATTAATATAACTCATCTTGTTCCTCCTATTCTCCATAAGGCAAAAAGCCTTTAAAATCTTTTGAAAATATATTGCCTGGCAATTCTGCGAATTTTTCTTTTGCAATATTTAAACATTCACTACTTGGTTTAAAGTGTCCACTAGCATTATTAATACTGTATATTTTTCCTCCTCTGACTTCCATCATTCCTGCTGCTTGAACTTGTGGATTACTTCCACCGACCAATGTAGGATGTGGCATTCTTTGTCCTCCTCTAGTACCAATAATAATGTTCCCATCCATGTCAATAACGTACATGTACTGCCCATTCATATTTTTATTTCCTAAATAATTTGAACCTTCATTAATATAATCACTAATATTATGTGCAGTTGGATTCTTAACATACGAACCGTTTCTGAGTACACCTGCTGCTTCATCATCAGGAAACATTACTGGGTCTACAGAGTATTTTCCACCCTTACCAGCTTTAGTCGCCCCCCTTGGGGCAGAGTCTGTCTTATTATCTTTTAATGGTAGAGTCTACTGTTTTCAATCTCTACCACTATTTTATCGCTATAAAAATTAATGAACTAGCCTACTTATTTTTCAGCTAGTTCATTATGTCTTTTTCTTACTGCATTATTAATATTCTGTGGTTAGTTTCTATTTGTTCTGTTTGTCAAAAACTATCCTGCTGATAGGTTTGCGTATTTCAGCAGCATTGCTCCTAAGTTTTGTAGTCAGTTTAGATAGAGTTATGCATACAGTTGACCAGTATTACTCAAAAACTATTGTCTCTCCAGTGTTATAGTGTACACTAACAGCTTCTGGCCCCATATATTCCCCTTCCTCGAGAGAGGTTTTAAGTATTTTCTCGTAATTTAATTCAAATTTTAGATACTTCTCTATCTCAAAGGTTACATTTGTTACTGTTGCGTTTATTAAATCTTCTTCCTTAACATCCTTCATATCTAAATGATTTCCTTGTGGTGTACAATATTTAGAAGGATTGTAAATATTGATTGTCCCTTTATCAGTAACAATCTGCCAGTAATCACAAACTTCTTTGAAGCTTTGTATCTTTGCTCCTACCATATCTTGTACTGTTCTTTCCATATTTATTCACCTCTACTTTAATGGAAAATGTGACTGAGAATTCGGAATGGTCTTTCCAGTGATGGGGTCAAGCCCTTGTAATCCTTTATTCTCGTATTTTACATATCCGTTCGGATACCCAGGAGAATTTCCTCTTGGTGGTGTTGGATCCATAATTCTAACATTAGATACTTGCCCATTAGCACCACTTTTTCCGCCAGTATATGCAAACCCTGTAGTTTTTCCTGTTGGATTTTTTACATCAATTGGTCCAGTTGCTCCCTTTGGTACAGGTATTGCATCACCGTTAGGTGTTACAACAAAGTCTGGTGATGATGTTTTAGGAGCTTTACCCGCCCCCTTATTCATCGAAGTAGCAGCTTTTTGCTTCTGATTTGAATTTTGCATTAGAGCTTTATTATTTTGTCGCATAGGACTTAGTGTACTTAAACCAGCTGTTACTAATACTACTCCCATATCATAAACAAAATAATAGTTTTCATCATCCATTCCCGAATTATTAGCAAGATTTTTAGTTGGATTTACCCCCAAAATGCCTTCTGATATCTCAGATGCTCCCATTGCTGCAAATATTGTTCCACCAACTACCGTCCCTGCAGCCATTACCGCTGTATATAACATCCCTGCACCTAATGCCGGTAATACAAGCGGTGCTGCAAGAGTAGCAACTGCTACACCTCCCACAATCGCTGTTGCTCCTGTTGCTACTTTT
>NZ_CCXI01000137.1 GCF_000820705.1 Clostridium polynesiense
AAAAACCTACCTGTACTAGGCTCGTAATATCTTGCTCTCAAGTACTGAAGTCCGCTTATTCTGTTGTGTTCCTCACCGTTGTAGCCGTAGAAGTTATCGTAGTGAACCTTGCTGTTTCCTAATGGTCCATCGTGGTCTACCACACCAAAGGGGTCATAGCTGTATTCATCTCTTACCTGCCCTCTGCTGTTGGTAAGCTGTGCTACACTTCCTCTTCCATCGTTCAGATAGTAAAGAGGATTTCTCTTTTCTTTAATATCCGATGAAAGGTAATCTACTGATATTCTGTCTAAGCCGTAGGTATAAGCCTGATTGTAGTTTCCGTTTTTATCTGAGGTCATTAATACCTGAGCATTTTCCAGAGAAACATCATTTACATAATTTATTATCTCATATATAGATATACTGGCTATTCACGTTTATCTTTTCTTATGGATATATTCGTACATATATTCTATCTCTTTAAAAAAAGAATTTTAGTACGATTTATTTGTCTTTAAGAAATTTTATAAATGCATAATTTTCATCAATTTAGTTTTTAAATTGTTTAAACCCTTACCGTTGATTAGAATTATTTGATATCTTCAATTATTTGACACTTCATCTTTACTCCTTTCATTTTTTTACACAAAAAAAGAGCCAATGCTTCTTCTTTAGAAAAATTGACTCTTATCATTGTTATAATATATATTTAGTTTTTATTTTAGTTACAGCTTACTGCATTATTACTATTATGCAGTGAAAATTAATATCTTTATTCTTACACAATACAATATTTCTAATTAGCATTGCCTTTATATTTGTTAAATTCAATGTTTTGCAGTTAGTAATACTTGATTTTTGCAGTAAGAAACGAAAGATGACTAACTATAGAAATTAGTTATCTTTCATAAAACATTTTATTCAACTAGTTCTAGTTCCTTACCAGGTATAGCAAACAGTGCAATTGTAATACCACTATTATCTGAAAATTCGACTTCGAAATTCTCACCATCATAGTCCTCTAGAATTACACCAATATCACCTGTTTTAATACCATCTTCCATATATTTATCAGTTAGTAGTCTTACTTTTTGAAATGGTTTCATATGTTTTCATCTCCTTACTTTGTAAAACCAGAAAATGGTGTATTTAATGATAATGAACCATCTGGCTTTATCATCCATCCTGATTTTAGATAGCTTGTTTTACCAGCCGCATCACCAATGCCGGGTAATTCAATTTCTATATTTATTCTTTGTCCAAAAGAATCTGCCTTACCAAGTGTATATTCACCCTTTGCATATTTGGTTATCGCCTGCTCTTTATACATATTGATTAACTTTTCAGAATCATCCATACCATAACCTAAATTTTTATAAACTACATCCTTACCTGGTGCTGCTCCATCTTTAAATATATATTCTGTGAATTTTCTTATATCTGCATTTACATTAGGATTACTTACCCCCTTGGGGCAGAGTCTGTCTTTTTATTTTTAGTGGTAGAGTTGAGTGTTTTCAACCCTTACCACAGTTTTAGGACTACCTTTAACTATTTATCATTTTTTCTGTTATGTAGTTACTTTTTCAGCCTTATTTTCCCTTAATCTGTTAACCCTATTTTATCATGCAACCTTTTTTATCTCTACATATGTGGCTATAAAAAAAGATTAATGCTCCAATTACTGAAACATTAACCTTTTTAACTTCCTTCACTGCATTATTAATATTATGCAGTAACATAAACTATGACTATTTTGTTAAGAAGTGATAGAACTAATTTTTTTTATTGATTAATTCCTTATTCGCATTATTTTGCAGACGGTTTACTTTGAATTATGTAGTAAGAAAAAAGGAATGGATATATCATAAATGAATACCCATCCCTTAAACTTATTTATTTTAACGCATTATTTAGTTGGTTTATGAATTTCTGAAGTATATTCAACCTTTGCTTGTCTAAATTTATTGGTTCAATCCTTACATTGTATTTATAGAAAAACCTGTCTCCTACTTCAACTTCTAAAGAACGTAATTCCTCTTTATCAGTATGCTTCTCAAGAAAATCCATCCAATCATTCACTTCTTCTTTATGCCAAGTCAATAGTTGTTCTGAAGAAACTTTTCTCATTTCATCAATTATATTCTTAAGTTCATTTAAAGTACATATTAATTCTTTGTGGCTTTGTTGTGCTATTAAACTCATTTTAAAATCACCTTCATTTCATAAAATTTGTTGGAGATGTTTTTATCCAACTTCCTGGAACTGCATTATAATCAATATATATTTGATGTGCTCCACCATAAAGTCCATTTCCTTGTGGTCCAACTATACCATCAAGTCCTGAAATACTAGACCCTTTAGGAACAGTCATTTTATATAACGTACTTGCATCATTACCAAATTCCTGCTTAATAGCAAAATCTACTCTCCATTGGTATTCTGTTGCAGGTGGTGGGTCTAGACTCCAAAATCCACCATTCTTACCACCTACTCTGTACAATGTAGTCCCTTCACCATAAGTCTTTTCAACTGCATTTCCACCTTTGAAGGAATTTAGAACATTTCTTTCCCATTGACTACCTTTAGGTAATTGTACTGGTTTTATATTGACAGCTTCTCCTACCCCCTTGGGGCAGAGTCTGTCTTATTATTTATTAGTGGTAGAGTCTACTGTCTTCAACATCTACCACTATTTTATCATGCTATCTTTTCAACTTCCATATCTGGCAAAATGTATTCAGTCTTATTCTTCATCATTCCATAGATGATGTTGTTAAGCCTTCTCATTACACACACTAATGCTTGTATCTTGGTTTTACCCTCTGAAACTTTCCTCTTGCAGTATTCTAGGAAAACTGGATTTCTAGGAGTTTCTTTCTTAGATACTTGTATCTGTTGTACTGCTAAGAAATAGAATACTCCATAGAGTTCTCTATTACCTTGTTTACTCTTTTTATCTTTCCCTTTACCTGCTGAACTGAAATTAACTCGTGCTATCCCAGAAAATTCAGCTAGCTTATCAGCATTTCGGAATCTTTTAATGTCTCCTATGTGAGCAACAAGTGCTATTGCAGTTACAGTATCTATCCCTGGAATTGTTTCAAGCTTTAAGTCAAGTAATTTTAGCAGTTTTCTCATTTCAGTTTCAACCCTCTTGATTTCCTCACTCTTAAAAACAATGCCTCTTACAATGCTCTGAATGATAAAATCTCTAGACTCTTGGTACTCCCTTGTTGTATCTCCATCACTTTCTACAATGTCTAATATCTCTTTAACCTTTCTTGTGGAACAGCTGTTATGACTAGGTTTTCTTAGAAATCCTGCTAAATCTTCGTCAGTCACACCTCTTAGGTGCTTCGGTGATGGGTATTCCTCATAGAAAGCTAATGCTGTTTTACTGTTTACATCAGAAAAAAAATTTCTTATAGCTTGGGTAATTATAGTTTAATTGTTCATGAAGTTGATTAGTTAGAGTTGTTATTGATTTTACAATTGCATCTCTTCTATTAACCATCATCTTTATTGTCCAGTATAAGTCCTGTGGATTAGCCTCTGGTATAAGACCTGCTAATTTACTTACTGTGGAAATTGGTACTCCTCTATTTATTAACCTTGTACAGAAAGTATGTCTAAAGATATGAGGTTTTAACTTTTTTATCATACCTATCTCCTCAGTTAACCTTTCAAGCATTGTATTTATTGCATCTCTTCTTAATGCTCCACGCTGACCTATAATTAGATATTCTGGATCCTTAACATTATAATCTCTATCCTTAATGTATTCCTTGATTGCATCCGATAAATCGAATTTCAATGGCACTTCTCTAAACTTACCTCCCTTACCGTAGATTTTTATTGAGTAATTTAAGAAATCAATATCTCTAATCTTTATGCTGCATAGTTCACTTACTCTAACTCCTGTATAAAGCAGTAGCATTATGATTACCTTATTCCTTTTACTTACCTTGTCCTCATTCTGAATGTAGAAGAGTATCTTATCAACCTCCTTATCTGAATAGACTTCCACTTGTTTTTCTGAACCATAGGCAATTTTCACTCTGTCCTTAGAATTTTCTACAACTATTTCTTTCATCTCACCAATTGCTATAAGGTATCTATTTAGTGCATGAATGCTATTTATCTTTTTATTGATTGTTGCTACCTCATAGTTACTCTCTACCAAGAAATTCTTGTAGCTTGTTACATAGAATCGTTGAAGATTACCATTGAATTCAACTCCTTTATCTCCTAGAAAATCTATAAAAGCTTTAATATCACCAGTATAGCTTTCTATTGTTTTAGGACTCTTTCCATCCTCAATTAAGCTTATCTTGAACTCTTCAATCACTTGGCACATCACTTTTACTCCCTTCAATCTCTTTACATTAAAAAAGAGTTAATGCTTACTTGATTGGAAACATTAACCCTGTTATCTGATTTATAATATATATTTATCCTCTATTTTAAATTCAGTTGATTTAGCCATTCTTTACAGCTTTTCAATCTGAATGGTACTCTTATTCACATTCTCATAAATCTCTGTTTTCTGATGGGTTACCATTTCTTTTTAATATAGTTCAATTGATTGATGTATTATATTTTTCCATTACCATTCCTATTGAAAAAACTCTTTCCTAGTTTATTTAATCCTCTGAATACAGTATCTATTAATCAATTACATTGATTAATTATATTTTATATCCTGTATCAATTATATCTATTTATCAATTGATTATTTATAATTATATCAATTATTATTTATTTCAATCTTATATCTCTTTATCAGTCATATGCCCCCCTACCCCCCGTTACAATTTCCTAGTCCCTATTTCCTATTTCCAAGTCCCAAGTCATTCTACTCAACTATATTATTTATATGTTTTATTATATCAATTCTTTTTATTTTTTAGTGCTTTTATATTACATATTATATGTTCCAAATTCCATTAACTTTTAAGTGGAATTATCGAGTCTAGGTCTTCCTAGCTTATCAGGATACATGTCTCTTCTATACTCGTTTAACTGGCTCCTAGAGACGCTTATTCTAGTTATCCAGGAAATCCTTTATCAGATGTCTTCATCTGTTCAAGCATTAAAGATTTTATCCTGTATATATTATTGTTCTGAATTGCATTAACTTCCAAGTGGAATTATTGAACCTAGGTTTTCCTAGCCTATCAGGTTACACATCTCTTCTATGCTCGTTTTACTGGCTCATGAAGATACATGTTCTAATTATCTAGGAAATCTTGTATCAGATACCCTTATCTGCTGCAATATTAATACTTTTATCCTACACATACTATAGCCATGAACCCATCAACTTATAAGCGAAATCATTGAATCTAGGCTTTCCTAGTTTACCAAGCTACACATTGCTTTCAGCCTTGTTTTACTTGCTTCTAAAGATTCAAGTATTGATTATCAAGGAAATCCTTTATCATATGTTTATACTTGATGAACAGCTGAAAAGATTTTAATCACCTATCAATTTCTATGTAAATCAGTAGCTTTAGCCTTTATTCAACACTTTTAAGATTTAATGCCACTCTTGTTCACAGTCTTTAAAATCTCTGTTTTCTGGTGTGTTATCGTCGCTTTTTAATATAGTTCCTTTGAGCGATGTATTTATAGTATCTTTTAACTATTAAAAAAAATGAACCAGCCTACTTGATTTCAGCTGATTCATTTCATCTTTTCACTGCATTATTACAATTATGAAGTAAATCCTTTATATTTGATTTCACAGTCAACCTTGGAAATACTACCTTTTATAACAATTTACATTCCTCTACAGATTTTGCGTCAAGATTAAATAGTTTTATGAAGTGAGAACGAAAGATAATTTACCTAATTTTTAATTGTAGTACAATCATCTTTCATTCACTTGTTAGTTTTAATTATTAAGTATTTATTTATATCTTTCCAATAAAATCCTCGAAAATCTTTCGCGTAGCTACACCGCACCTTGGTAGCGCTTTTTTAACTTGTTCTATGATTGTTTTCTCATTTGAAATTATACCTATGTTTTCTTCATTAGCCAATACTCTTAAAGAATCGATACATGTTTCAAATAGCTCATCATTATCTATGCTAGAAAGCAGAATCAGACACTTTATTAGAACTTCATCATTAATATCATTATCAGCACAATATGCAAATCTAATTTGCCAATCTATTGGCTTTACAAGAATATCATCTAATAATTTTTTCCAATCACTTTCATTAAATTTTCTTAACATATCAGTTGCAATTATTACTCCCTCATCAAACCAATAGTCCATTGAAAATTGACCTGATAGGTATTCATTTAATTCTTCATACATTGAAAATCCTCCTGATAATAAAGTCTTGTTTTTTATTTCATTCTTTAAAAATACATGGCGTATTAATATAGTTCCTATTATGTTATTTAAATCCCGTTGGAATTACCATTGACCCTCCACCAGTAGGATATCCACTAATTACATTATTGCCAACCTTAACAACCTCAACTTCCACTCCATTAACAATACCTCTATGGAATGTTGCCCCATCAGAAGCACGTAGACCAAGACTTGGAGTGTCTCCTACTTGCTTTATGCCATTAATAATGCTATCACTGGACCATGTTTCTGGGAACAGTGTACTTTTTTTAATTTTAGCAAGATTTCCATCTGAAAACTGGGTTGTAAATTTAACTGATTTTGTTCCATCAACGTTAGTCATTATTTCTTCAACAGCATAATTAGGATTGCTATTTGTAATTTCTGGTGAATGTCCCCCAATAAATGTATTACCTTTTGTTCGCTCCCCATATAGTATTTTATTTCTCATTTCATCACTTACTATACTTGCGTTAGGGTTACCCACCCCCTTATTCATCGAAGTAGCATCTTTTTGTTTCTGATTTGTATTTTGCATTGGAGGTCTATTGTTTGGCACATTAGAAGGTAGACCATTCAAAAGAAGTGGTGCCCCAAGTAATAATATTGTAAAACCTAAATAGTAATTCTCATCACTTACTCCCATATCATTAGCAAGATTTTTAGTTGGATTTACTCCGAAAAAACCCTCTGATATCTCC
>NZ_CCXI01000138.1 GCF_000820705.1 Clostridium polynesiense
GTCTAATCCGTAGGTATAAGCCTGACTGTAGTTTCCGTTTTTATCTGAGGTCATTAATACCTGAGCATTTTCCAGAGAAACATCATTTACATAATTTATTATCTCATATGTGCAAATACTAGCCATTAAGATTTATCTTAATAGGTATTTCGTACATATATGTTAGTTCTTTAAGATGTCTTTATAACACAATTTATTTGTCTTTATGTAGTATTATAAAAGCATCATTGTCATCAATATAGACTTTTAATTGTTTGGCTTGCTATCTTTTCTTCTTCCAACTTCTTTACATGAAAAAGAGCCAATGCTTCTTCATTAGAAACATTGACTCTTATCACAATTATAATATATATTTGGTTTCTCTTTTAGTTAGGGTTCGCTGCATTATTGAAATTATGAATTGAGTTTTTCATTATCACAAACATAAGAACTCTTATACTACCTTACTATATTAGTCATTTAATAAATCATCATCTAGCCAAATTTCTACATCGTCTAAATCAATTTTCGAAATTCTCTCATGTACTTCAAAGCTCATAATAAAATCAGTAAAAGACTCTGCAACAAGGTACAGATTTTTTATATGCCCTTTCTTTAGTATATTCTGATTTTCATGATTCCAAAAGTAAACTTTCCCTTTTGAATGCCCCATCACTCCTATACAAAGTTCATTCCCACCATCACAATCAGCAATTGGAATTAAATTATCTGGTATTCTACCTAAATATGCTTCTATCATTTTTCTTAAATCTTTTCTATCATTTTCAAGACCATAGAAAAATCCTAATGAGTCAAAACCATCTTCTGGGGTCCAAGGTGATTTTTCAATAGCAGTATAGTAAATATTATCTTTTGTGTAAGAATTCCCATACTTCAAAACGAATAACTTATATTCTACCGGTAGAGTAATATTATATTTCTTCTCAATTTTAATAATCTCATCTTCTGAGTGTTCCTTTTTTTCTGTATTTAACGTATTATCTAAGATTTCTTTTAGTTTTCTTTCAATTTTTGCGTAATTATTTTCTAACATTTAATTTCCTCCTCTTAAATCAGATGCTGAACCTATATGAGGCACGTTCTTATGTAAGTCAGTTGGAATTAACTCAATCTCTGTATTGCTTTTATGATGAGGTGTAAGCCCTTTTTGGCTTAACCACTCTTTTGCTTGATTTTTAGAGTTGAGTCCCCTTATATCCTTAATTTTCCCATATACCAAATCAAAGTCTGCTTGAGTTCCATTTAGTTGTCCTTCTTTAAACTTGAGAGAACCCTTTAACCAAGGTGTAAAATTAGGCCTTCCATTTGTAAATTCAACAGGATTACCACCTGTTATATTATTTACTTCAGATTTATCAGAAAACCATTTTCCATTTCCCGGTTCACCTTGCCAGTTTCCTTCTGTCCTTGGCAATCTTGTTTTAGCATTACCCTCTCCCTTAGTTAACCCCTTCTGACTCGTTCTACTATTCTTAAGTGCATTAATATTATCCTCTGGTTTAATGCTTCCTTTTTTACTAGGTAGCTCTATTACCCCAGAGTTATAATTACTCTTCTGCACTTCAATATTCTCCACACTGCAATATTTAGGCATTGATTTTGGTTTCAGCTTTGCTTTAGAATTTTTCTTGTAAGTTCCCTTTGTAGCCATTCCAAAAGCAAAACTATATGCCATATTTTTACCAAGTCGTTTATAATCTCCATCAAAGCTTACAATATCTACCACAAAGTCAAAAACATCATCGCCATAATTATTAATAAAATTATTTAATTGTGGGCCATATGTGTATAATCCAACGGTAACTGCTGATAAAACCTTTGGTGCTGCTGCTCCTAAGACTGCTCCTCCACCTATCGCTCCTCCTATAGCAGCTCCTTTTAAAACTTTTTTACCGCTAACATGCCCCGTTTCCTTATAGGAATTATAGCCAGCTGCTACTCCTCCTATTAATGCTCCTACACCTACTGCTGCAAGACCTACAACAGCCAATACCGGTATATTTCCACTTCTATCATTATAAATAATAGGATTGTTCAGAACATAAGCGTATCTGTTTAGTG
>NZ_CCXI01000139.1 GCF_000820705.1 Clostridium polynesiense
ATCTAATCCGTAGGTATAAGCCTGACTGTAGTTTCCGTTTTTATCTGAGGTCATTAATACCTGAGCATTTTCCAGAGAAACATCATTTACATAATTTATTATCTCATATGTGGATATATTGTCTACAGGATTCTGGCCTCCGGGGTTCTTTGGATGGTCAGCTCGTTTATACCAGCCCAAATGTTTACCGTTGTTTCCGCTGTTGCCTTTGTCTTTTCCCTTGCCGTTACCATTATCCTTATCTTTGTCTTTGTCCTTATGCTTATCCCAGCCTTTATGATTTCCATTATCCTTGTCATTTCCGTTGTTGTCTTTATCCATAAAGTTTTTTAATGCCATGTAGCCTTCTTTTGCATTAACTGATATACCTCTAAATAGTCCCGCAAAAAAATCTGATATACTTTTTCCTATACTTTTAAATACTTCTCCGATTTTAACTATTATTGTCTTTATACCTTCTGCTATGGCTTTTCCTATGTTCTTTACTGCTTTTACAAAGCCGGATTCCTCTTTAGACTCTTGTACAGCCTTATTATCCTTTGATTCTTCATTTATACTGCCGGATTCTATACGTTCTTCTGATTCATCAGTGCTTCCTTCTGTATTTACTGCTTCTTCACCGGTGTTTTCCGTCTGCTGATTAGATTCCGGTGCAGTATTTTGAGCCACCGATACAGGATTATTATTTTCTGTTTTAGATTCCTGTTTATCCGGTTTCACCTCTACCGGTTTTAATCCTTCCTGAGGTTTAGACTGTTCCGGAGATTTAGTCTCTTCTGAGGGTTTTGTTTCAACAGGTTTACCTCCCTCTGAAGGCTTTGATTCACCAGGCTTCGATTCTGCAGGTGGTTTAGGCTTCTCTGGTTTTGTGCCTTCTGGTGGTTTTGACTCTCCCGGCGGCTTTGTTTCTCCAGGCTTTGATTCCTCCTCCGGATCATCGTCATCCACCTCCGGCTGAGGCTTATAATATAATCCATAGGTGGAGAATAATCTGCTGCCATCACTGTCATAGCCGAAGGTCAAGGCTTCTCCCTTAGGTGTTGTTATTTGAACAAGCCTATTTTCAAGGTCATATTCAAAGTATTCTACCTTGTGTCCAGGTTTGATTTTTCTTATTCTGTTTCCGTTTTTGTCATACTCATATTTTGTAAGGTGATCTTCAAAGCTTTCGCTTATGAGCTCGTCTCCTGCATTATAGGTATATTTTATAAACTTTAGTATGTTATCTTCATTTACTTCCACCGCTATCCTGTTGCCGGCTTTATCATAGCTGTATTTATAGCTTCTGCTTTCAATCTTACCGTGATCCTCCCTATGCTCCTCTGTAAAGCCTATTATTTCATTGGCACCGTTGTAGCTATAGGTTCTTGAAAAGTACTCATATTCATCCTCTTCTTCATCATCGTCATCGTCTTCATCATCATCGTCATCGTCTTCATCATCATCGTTGTCATCATCTTCATCATCTTCATCTTCGTCTTCATTTTCATCATCTTCATCATCTTCATCATCTTCTTCGTCTTCATATTTTCCTTTATGCTTGTTGTCATCTTCTTCATCATCATAGTCATCATCTATATATACTGAATTTTCCTTTACTATGTTTCCTGCTCCATCGTATTCATACTGGAAGCTGGATAATAACTTGTTATCTTTATTGAGATTTTCAAGCTTTATCATTCTATCCGCTTCATCATAGCTGTAAAGGACCTTTGTTCCGTTTGGAAGGAGAGCATCCTTTCTTCTTCCAGCTTTATCGTAACTGTAGTAGGTTTTCTCCCCCTTCCAGTTTTCTACGTAGGTTATTCTGTCTAAGGAATCATAATTGTAGTTAACATATTTTCCATCGGGATAAATTACCTTGGATTTTCTTCCCAATCCATCGTACTCATATTTAACCTCTTCTCCCGTGGGAGCACTATAAGAAGTCAATCTTCCTACCCTGTCATGGCTGTAGTTGGATTCTCCTTCTTCTCCTTTCATATCAGTACGATTGCCGCTTATATCATACTTGTAGCTTACTGACTTTTCCTCCTGTACTTCATCTTTTTCATTCCTATACTCCTTTGCAACAAGCCTGTCCAGTATGTCATAGTTGTAATTTATCTTATATCCATCCGGCTTTACATGGCTTGACAGAGTACCTACCGGATTATAGCTGTAGCTTTCCTTCTGTCCCAGAGGATTTGTAAGGGAGGTCATTCTGCCAAGCTTATCGTAGCTGTATTTTGTCTCCTGTCCGTTTCCGTTTACCATTGAAATCAAATTGCTTGAAGGATCGTAACCGTACTTCGTTTCTTCTCCCAGAGCATTTTTAACCTTTACAAGCCTGTTAAGCTCGTCGTAGGCATATTCTGTCTTATTATTGTTTCCATCGGCTTTAGATTCCAGATTCTGATTTTTATCATAGCTGTATCTGGTTATTCCCCCTACAGGATTTCTGATTTCTGAAATAAGATTCAGTGCATTATATTTGTAAATAGTTTTACTTCCTAAGGAATTGCTTATGCTTTCTATCAGATTATTCTTATTATAGGTATACTCCTCTGTTTCTCCTAAAGGATTTGTTATCTTTATGAGATTATTTGTACTGTCATAATCATACTTCTCCGCTCTTTCTCCTGGCCTTATTACTTTAGTGATGTTTCCAAGAGCATCATATTCAAATTTTGTAAGCTTTCCTTCAGGGTCTACGGTTTTGTTTACCCTGTCTAGAGCATCATACTCATATAAGGTGGTATTTCCGTTAGCTTCTGCTACAGAGCTTAAATTACCCTTACTGTTATATTTATATGAAGTCACATGACCTGCGGCATTTGTTTCGCTTAAAAGTCTGTGCATCTTGTCGTAAGAAAAGCTTCTTGTTCTTCCCTCTGAGTCTGCTTCCTTCTTTAAGTTTCCAAGACTGTCATAGGTAAAGCTTTTGCTGTAGCTTTCGGGGTCAGTTATAGAGGTTATTCTGTGGACACTGTCATAGCTATAGCTGTACTTTTCTCCCATGGGATTTATTTTTGCTGTAAGCCTGTCATTTAAGTCGTATTGATATTCTGTTACACCCTTTAAGGCATCGGTAATCCTTGTATTTAATCCGTGCTTGTTGTATTCATAGACAGTCTTATTCCCCTTTGCATCTATCAAGGCAATGAGATTATCCAAGCTGTCATATTCATACCTGGTATCAAAACCTAAAGCATCTACCTTCATTTCAAGTCTGTTTAAGGCATCATACTTATATTGGGTTACATTTTCCATTGGGTCTGTTACCTTTATAAGACTTCCTCTTTTGTCATAGGCAAAGGAGGTTTTGCTTCCTCTTTCGTCTATAAAAGCTTTCAGTCTGTTTAAAGTGTCATATTCATATTTCTTGGAATTCCCCTTTGCATCTGTAAGCTGTGTTAGATTACCGTTTTTGTCATAATCATAACTTGTAATATGGCTTAAAGGATCTAAAGCCTTAATGAGTTTTCCTGACGCATCATATTCATAGGTATATTTTTTATAGCCTTCTTCCATCTTTTCTATAACATTGTTAAGTCCATTGTATTTTATGGTGGTGATCTTTCCTTCCGGATTTACAGCTTTTATGAGTCTGTTTCTCTTGTCGTATTCATAGTTTGTTATATTGCCGTCTATATCTGTTTTAGATATTATGTTTCCTGAAAGATCGTAGCTGTACTTTACAGTTCTCCCCAGTATATCAAACTGCTCAATAAGCCTTCCGTAGCTGTCATACTTATTAACCAATCTGTTTCCTGCATTATCCTCTTGCTTTATAAGTCTTCCCAGCTTGTCATATTCATAGGTTTTGTGAATACCAGCAGCATCCTTTACTGAAATAACTCTGTCTTCACTGTCATATTCCATGGAAAGGACATCCCCACTAGGATAAACCATTTCGATCATATTGCCGTTTTTGTCATATTTCATTTCCAGGATATTACCCAGTGCATCCTTCACCTTCCTCTGAAGGCTTCTTCCGCTATATTCATAAGCAGTTTCTTTCCCAAGAGCATCTATCACCTTTGCAAGATTTCCTGTTTTATCGTACATAAAGCTTGTTATATTCTTTAAAGAATCCTCTTCAGATTTCAGTCTGTTTAAAGAGTCATATCTGTAAAGCTTCTTTCCTCCATTTGGAGAAATCTCCGCAGTGAGGTTTCCTGCAGCATCATAGTCAAAGGATTTTTTATTCCCTAATGGATCGATTATTTCCTTAACCTCTCCTGTGTCGGTATAGCTGTAGGCAGTAATCTTTCCTTCTTCATTTGTAACGGAAGTTAATGCATTTTGTTCGTTATAGGTGTAGCTTACCGAATAGCCTAAAGGATCTGTAGTTTTAACAAGATTTCCATTACTATCATATTCATAGCTGTATTCTCCCTTTTGGCTGTCCTTTATCCCTGTAATCCTTCCTAACCCGTCATAAGTTGTTTTGGTTACCACTCCGTTGATATCTGTAAGCTCTATAAGTCTGTACAAGTTATCATATTTATACTTTTTCACATTTCCATCGGGAAGAGTAAGCTTTACTATATTTCCTTCATTGTCATATTCATGAATAATAGTCTGACCTTTAACTCCCGTAATCTTTTCTATCTCATTGACTGAATGATTATATGCATAGGTTGACTTATTTCCCTTAGGGTCCGTAACAGAAATAACATTTCCAAGAGCATCTCTTTCGTATACAGTTTCACCCTGCTCTTCATCAGTTACCTTTACTAATCTGTTTAAATTGTCGTATTGATACTTTATTTTATATCCTCTGGCATCTGTTTCCTCTATCTTATTTCCATTTCCGTCATAGCTGTAGGAGGTTATATTGCCAAGGGCATCTATCACCTTTACCGCCCTGCCTAAACTGTCGTATTCCAATTTAGTTACATTCTTGTTAGGGTCTGTAATAGATATATTATTGCCGTTTTTATCATAACCGTATTCTGTTATGCTGCCGTCAGGAAGAGTATTGGTAAGCTCCTGACCTTTAGCGGTATAGGAAATCCTTGTGTTTTTACCTAAGGGGTCTTCTATGGTAATCACTTTACCCATAGCATTATAGTAATACTTATAATCATTACCCTTAGGGTCAACAACCTTTGATACATTAGGACCGGAATAGGTATATTTATAGGTTTGCTTTAACGAATCCACTGCTTCTATTATTTGATTCTTGTCATTATAGATATACTCAAAGGTAGTCTTATCCGGCTTTGTAACCTTAATCACATTACCTTTGCTGTCATAGTTCATATTAGTTTTATTACCGTTAAAGTCTGTTACCTCTGTTATATTGTCTTTATCATCATAGCTGAAGCTTTTTGCTTTACCGTCAAACCTTATTTCCTTTGTCTTATTGCCTCTGCTGTCATATTCAAAGGTTGTGACATTCCCTAAAGCATCCTTTGAAGTTTTTACATTATTTCTATCGTCATATGTTTTTTCTTCCGTTTTTCCGTCGGCTCTTACAGTCTTTACTATTCTAAATTTGGAATCATAATAGTAAGTAGTCTTGTTACCGTTAGCATCTACGGCTTCGCTATACCCATCAAAATAATTTAAATTAACCCTTTTACCAAGGGCATCCTCCTGTGCTGTAACCCTGTCATTATCGTCATAGGTGTTATAAACAACCCTGCTGCCTTTTGGGTCTATAAAGTATGTCATTCTTGACTTTGTGTCATAATAATATTTTGTAACATTCCCATCAGCATCGGTATAAGAGGTTAGATTTCCAGTTTCATCATAGCCGTATTTTAAAGCAGCCTGATTAGGAAGGGTTATCTGACTTATTCTTCCTTCCTCAGACAAAGTAATCCCAAACACCTTACCTGAGGGGGTTTCTATTCCTGTTAATTTATATTCATCATTATAAGTAAGTGTAGTAGTATTACCCTTTGAATCACTTTCTGAAACTAAAAGTCCAAGCTTGTTAAAGGTATACTTTACTACTCCGTCGCTTATTTCAAAACCGATGTTCTTTCTGGCATCATCGTTAACTACGGTAAGCTGAAGCTTTTCACCTACTGGGCCTGAGTATGAACCCTTTTGATCTTTTCTGTAGTATGTTGCACTGCCATCTCCCTCATTAAATATTATGGTACCGTCCTTTAGGGCTGACAGCGACTTATTAAAGTTAAAGTCCCATTTCACTCCAAAGTAGCCGTCATGGTGCTCAGCCTTTGCGTTATACATCCTCATTATGCCAAAATCGCCGTTATATTCAGGTACTGAAGCATCTAATGCTTCATAAAAGAAGTTACCGGTAAGCAGATTTATGGGCTCAAAGCCGTAAATACAATGCTTATTTCTTCCCATGAGATCCGAATCAATCTCTCTCTTTTTAGCATCTGTAAGGGGTCCAGGAGTATAAACCTTCCCCCTGTTTTTAACGGGATTTCTTATAAACAAAGTGTTTCCCTCAACTAACAACTTATCCTGCATTCTATTATCTATCATTATAGTAGATGTAGGTATTCCATAGAAATTAGCTATGTAGGGTACAGTATCCTTAGCTTGTATCTCATATATCTGAAAATAATCGCTGTAACCTTCTGCAGAAGTCTGGCCCTCTGATTCAGCAACGGCTTTTATCCTGTATAATTCATTTTTCTTTGGAGCCAGAACTTTATCCGTCTGCCAGTTACTATCTTTGCCTTTATAAACATAGGCAGTGGGAAATAAACTTGAATATACTGAACCGTCAGGATACTTAAAAGTATAAGCTCCCTGTAAGCTTCCGCTGAAGTCAGAGCTTCCTGACTCTAAAGAATACTTTATATTAGCTCCGGGCTTAATCAATCCATCAGCTATAAGTCCATGAAAAACCTGCTCTCCATTTGTGTCATGTTCAACTATAGGCCTTAAATTTATATTAGGAGTACCAAGAGGCATAGTTGTATCAACGCCGTCTACAAGCTCATAGGTTATAGATACTTTAGGTCCGTTGCTTCCATTATAATAGGAATTTTTTGAGCCTCCCACATAAGCTTCTCCTGTTTCATCTTCGTATAAGTATCTTAATACTATGCCGTTATTGTCTATAGCTCCATTAACCCAGTCATTGACTATATTCTTTATATCAAAATTAACATATTGATTCTTTTCTCCTGCTATGTTTTTAACTGCATACTGTGAAAAGGAAGGCTGATTGTTCCAGGTAACTCTGGAAATATTATAATTGTTATCCACAGCAGAAATTTGAATTTCTCTCTGTTTTCCATTTCCTCTGTTAGTATATCTGTATAAAGAGAATTCCGCAGATTTTACCACCGACTCTTTTGGTATACTCACAGGAAACTTGGCATAGGTCCTGGTCTTATGATGCCCGTCTAAGTTTTGTCTGTCACCGCTTAAACTTCCATCATCAAATCCTATAAAGGTATAACCGTTATTTAAGGTATTTGTGGTAGGCTCGTCACTCTCAACGCAGGCTATCTGAACCTCAGAGCTTGGAATATCCACTGCAGGATCTATTTTTACAGGGTAGGCTCTTTTAGCCTCCTTTAACCATTCCTCATTTGCAGTTACTGTTATGATGTCTTTACCAATTAACTTTTTATCTAATTTTATCTTTATATCTGTACTCTGCTCCCCTGAAGCATCCGTCATTATAGGAGCGCTTATTATAAAGACAGGAGTTTCTTTGCCTGCCTCGTAGGCTCTTATGGTATTATGTTCTTCTTTCAGGGTTATTCCTTTTGTTTCTATTTTATAGGTGAAGATATTTTTATTTCCGTAATAATTCAGTATAATATCTTCCTTTAAATTATCTCCGTTTACTGTGTACTGATAATCTATTCCCTGAAATACATCATTATATAACACTGCATTTCCGCTGACAGCGCTTCTTTTGAAGTCACCTTCATCCGGTATCAAGGATAACACTGCTTTGCCTTTTGTCAGAGTAATTCCTCTGTCCTTTGTAATATTTTTTGGCAAACTCACCTTATAGTCATTAGAGGTATTTTCGTAGGTATCACCTTTACTGCCTTCCTTAAGGGTATTGTTCACCTCCTGAAGTATTCCTTTTTCATCCTTATAATGAACCTTATCAAAATATATTTCCTTCACTTCAGTTTTTGAATCTACAGAATAGGTTTTGCTGTTTTCTGTTCTTTTTTCCTTTTTCTCTTTACCACTGCTGTATTTTTCATTGATTTTCTGATTTAAAGCCTGAGGCTTTTTCAGCGGTTTAGAAGCTTTTTCCTCTTTCACCTCAACAGTGTCTGTCTTTTTACTTTCTTTGTTAATATCCTTGCCATAAAAACTCCCCTTTTCAGGCAGGTTGGAAATAGTTTCTACTGCATGTGCTATTGATCTTTCAGCAGAACTAAATAAAAAAGTAAAAATTAAGAGCATACTTATAGCTCTAACCATTACTTTTTTCTTCATTAAAATCCCCTCCTCTTAAATAGATCATAGATAAAAGAGATTTATTTCAGAGAGGACACCTATTTTTTATTTTAATTATAGATATATAATCCTAAAAGGAGATAAGGTTTACAATCATTAGGTAAAATTTACCACGAAATTATATAAACATAATCTGAGTTTTAACTTAAAAATCTCTAATTACAAACAAACTTAGGTAGCCCGGCTGCCATAGATTTCTCGTTAGGCCCGTGGCTTTGCGTCTCTATCTTTCGATAAATTTGCCTTTATCTATTTAGTAAATTTGCATATTATGTAATATTTTAGCAACTACTATAAGATATTACCATATAATTATGTAATTTAAAAGCTTTTTTGTCACTTGTCAGGTGCCTGGCACCATATTTTTTGTTCTATTTTCAATCTTTTGTGATATAATCTTAAGAGGATTTTCACGTACGAAGGAGAGGATTTTATGTCCTGCAGATTTTATTTAAACAGCGGAAAAGGAAAAAAAGCAAAACAGGGTCACCCCTGGATTTATACAGATGAGATAGATGCCTATGATGGCGAATATAAAAACGGTGATGTGGTGGAGGTATATAGTGCAAAGGAAGAGTTCCTTGGAAAGGGTTATATTAATGATGCTTCTAAAATTGCTATCAGACTCTTAACCAAAAACATTGATGAAGAAATAAACCATGAGTTTTTTAAAAGCCGCTTTGAAGATGCCTGGAATTATAGAAAAGACGTAATCGACACCTCCAGCTGCAGATTTATATTTGGTGAAGCGGATTTTCTTCCTGGCCTTACTGTAGATAAATACGAGGATTATTATGTTATCCAAATTTCCACACTTGGCATGGATAGATACAGGGATATAATAGTTGAGCTATTAAAATCAGAATACGGAGCCAGAGGTATCTATGAAAGAAGCGATATATTACCAGAGAATTGGAGGGTTTGGAGCAGAAAAAAGGCTTTCTTACAGAACCCTTCGATACAATGATACAGATAGTTGAAAATGGAGTTAAATATATAGTAGATTTAGAAAACGGTCAAAAAACCGGATTCTTTCTGGATCAAAAGGAAAACAGAAAAGCAATTCACAGGATATGCAGAGGAAAAGAGGTCCTTGACTGCTTTACCCATACAGGCTCCTTTGCGTTAAATGCCGGAATAGCCGGTGCTAAAAGTGTTCTGGGCATTGATGTTTCCCAGCACGCCGTAGATGTAGCCACAAAAAATGCTGAATTGAACGGTCTTTCTAATACAGTAAAGTTCCAGTGTCATAATGCCTTTGATGTGCTTCCACAGTGGTCAAAGGAAGGCAGACAATTTGACGTGGTAATACTTGATCCTCCTGCTTTTACAAAATCCAGAGACACTATTTTAGGGGCAAAAAGAGGATATAAAGAAATAAACCTCAGAGGCTTAAAAATGGTAAAGTCAGGGGGATATTTAGTCACCTGCTCCTGCTCTCATTATATGAAGGAGGAGCTCCTTCGAAACATAATAGCCGATGCTGCCAAGGATGCAAAGAGACAGCTTAGACAGGTAGAATTCAGAACACAGTCAGCAGACCATCCAATACTATGGAATTCCGACGAATCCTATTATCTGAAATTTTTTGTGTTTCAGGTAATTTAGCGAGGTTATTAAGCGTATAGCTAATTTCAAAAAATAATTACTACATATTAACATAGAATCTATATATTATTTAATATAAAATCTATATATTCGTCTTTATATAAATAAAATTACTGCAGTTTTATATTCTGCAGTAATTTTATTTTATCTATTTTCTTTTCATTAACTCTATAAAATCATTTTTCTCTTTTTTAGACTTAAAAGCGTTCATAGGAACTATAATAACTGAATTTCCTTCTAAACTCACGCATATACAATCCTCTACTTTTGAAACATCTATTATCTGATTATGTAAAAAAACCTGAGAAAAATTCGGTCTTTTCATTCTTATTTCCTTGTCATCTGCAGTTATCTCTATCTCTTCATTAAACTTATCTTCAGCCTTTGATAAATGCTTTTTTAAATGTCTTCTGTTAATCCATTCATCTATTTTAGGAAAATAAATAAAAACTATCACAGCTAAAATTATATAAACTGCTGAAGCTAGTGCTAATGACGGCTTTATTATACTCTTATTGCTGTAAAACTGAATAAAAGAAAAACCTGAATATAAAGCACCCATAATAAGCAGTAAAGAAAATAGATAGGTTTTCCTTTTTAAAGTCTTATTATAGGTATCTGTGAGTTTCATACTATGTATTAAGCAGTTGGTACATTGATCTAAAGTATTTTTGTAAATTAAATTTATCATTCAGCATCTCCCCACCTTATAACCATAATTTAATTATATTATAGACCTTTTTATATAGGACAACAATAAAGGTCTGAATAGCTATTGGTTTTACAGCTATTCAGACCCCTGTCACCAGTTAAGTTATAATGTTCTTTCCCGTATCAGTAAATTCAGCAAAATTTCAGCGTGCATTTTATCTTTAAAAACAAATAGTTTGTTACTTAATGTCATTGCCCCATCTGCCATGACCCTTTCCTGATCCATTTCTCATGTCGCTGCCCATTCTTCTTCCGGATTCATTAGTACCTTTAGGCGAATTTTGTCTGCGAAATTGGCCATTACAGCTGCTTATATTATCCTTTAAATTTTCTTTATAATTATCTGCTTCCTCCTTAGTGATTTTTCCTTCCTCTACAGCCTTGTCAATAAGCTTCGATTTTTCCTCCAGCATCATTTTTTTGAATGCATCTTCCTCTATTCCCTTATCCTTTGCAATTTCAAGCAATGATTTTCCTGCTTCTTTTCCCTGAGTGAAATCCTCTTGGGTTATACCAAGTCTTTCTAATACTGCATTTCTCATTTCCCATCTATTTAAAGATATTTTTCTTCCCAGCTCCAATCTTTGAGGCTGGGATGCATTATCTGTGGAAGCATAAGCTGTTGCTCCTGCTCCCAATGCTATAGTAATTCCTAAAGCTGCTAACAAAACCTTTTTCATACTAACACTCCTTACTTATTTAAGTACATTTAAAATTGCACTTATCTTATATTCTTTAATATTATAATAACCATTAATTGAGGCAAAATTATGTCAAAATTAACATAAAATTAAATCGAAATAAATTAATCTAAAATTTTGGGGAATACTATTTCACGTACGGGTAAAAATCTTTGTATATTATGGTGAAATATTACTAATTTTTAGAAAATTCAAGCTGGAACGAGTGAGGATTAGCTAGTATGTATTTTATGTGCTTTTTTATTGAAATTTATCTAAATATTAGTTAATATGAAAACACAATTTATTGAATCTGTCCACATATATTGGTATAATGTTGATGTAATTGTTTACTTAATTACAAAAAACGTATTTTTATCAATTTTTTGTCTAGCAGTTCAAAATAGAAAGGAGATTTGTTAAATGGCTGTATTAAAGGATTTACAACCGGGAAAAGTATTTCATTTCTTCGAAGAAATGTCTAATATCCCTAGAACATCAGGGAATGAAAAGATGATAAGCGACTGGCTGGTAAGGTTTGCAAAGGATAGAAACCTTGAGGTGCATCAGGATGAAGCCTTAAATGTAATCATAAAAAAACCAGGTACCAGCGGTTATGAAAAATCATCTGCAGTAATTATTCAGGGTCATATGGACATGGTTGGGGAAAAAGCAACTGAAAGCAATCATAACTTTTTAAATGATCCTCTTAAGCTCAGAGTGATAGATGATTATGTTTATGCAACAGATACCACTCTCGGCGGAGATGACGGAATAGCAGTTGCTTACGGTTTAGCACTTTTAGATTCCAGCGATATTCCTCATCCCCCAATAGAATTGTTGGTAACAACTAACGAAGAAACAGGCATGGATGGTGCTGCAAACCTTGATGCTTCTTCATTAACAGGGAAGACATTAATTAACATCGATGCGGAAGAAGAAGGTATTTTCCTGGTTAGCTGTGCTGGTGGAATTACTTCTACAGTAAGCTTTCAACCTGATTATGAAAAGTATCAGGGAGAAGCCTTTAAAATATCCATAACAGGACTTAAAGGCGGTCACTCTGGAATAGAAATCATAAAACAAAGAGCAAATTCCGTTAAGCTTTTAGGAAGACTTTTATATAAGCTTAGCGAGGAATGTGATTTAAGACTGGTTTCTTTATCCGGAGGATCAAAGCATAATGCTATATCCAGAGAAGCTGAAGCTCACATAGCCATCTTATCAGAAGATTATACTAAGCTGAATGAAACAGTTAATATTATGGCTGATGCCTTCAGAAATGAATACAGCGTTGAAGATCCTGATATCAAGATACAGGTTGCTTCTTCTAAAGCTGATAAAATAATGACTAAGAAATCTACAGAAAATATAATCAGCTATATGGTAACCGTACCTGATGGAGTACAGACTATGAGCAAGGAAATTGAAGGGCTTGTGGTAAGCAGCTTGAATTTAGGGGTTTTAGAAGAGCTTAATGGTAAGGTTCAATTTACTCATGCTATTAGAAGTTCTGTGAAAAGCCTTAAATTTGAAATCATGGTAAGAATTAGAGCCATTGCTGACCTTTGCAGCGGAACCGTACAGATGTTTTCTGACTACCCTGAGTGGCAGTATGAATCAGACTCAAAGGTTAGAAAAGCAGCTGTAGAAACTTATTCTAAGCTTTACGGGAAAGAACCTGAAATACAAGCTATTCATGCAGGATTAGAATGCGGATTGCTTAAAGAAAAGCTTCCGGAGGCAGATATGATAAGCTTTGGTCCAAATCTTTATAATGTTCATACTCCAAGCGAGCATATGAGTATTTCCTCTGTAGCCAGAACCTGGGACTTCCTGGTTGCTCTATTAAAAAATTTAAAATAATCTCTATCTATCTTGCAATATACCGCTTACTAATAATTGATAAAACAAATCAAAGATCCTAATTATATTAAGGAGAGGGGTATATACCCATGAGTGAAAACAAAAAAGGACTTTCTGCCACTGCTTATGGAGGAATAAAAGGAGAGGATTACGTTCCTTTTATTCCCACCAGCGAAGTTATGCCTGAAACCACAGGTTATTCCATAATTATAGGTATAATTTTCGCCTGCATATTTGCTGCTGCCAACACATATTTGGGGCTTAAAGTAGGTCTTACAATATCCGCTGGTATACCTGGAGCTATATTGGCTACTGGTCTTTTAAGAGGTATATTCAGAAGAAACAATATACTGGAAGCTAATATGATAGCCTCCCTGTCTGCTATGGGTGAATCTATCGCCGGAGGAATCATATTTATTCTTCCAGCACTAATACTTTCCGGATTTGGATTATCCATATTACAGGTAGCTATAGTTACTATAGTCGGCGGCATTATGGGAGTATTTTTCATAACTCCCCTTAGAAGATTCCTCATCGTTGAGGAACATGGTACATTGGTTTATCCGGAAGCAATGGCTGCAGCTGAGGTTCTGGTTACAGGAACAGAGGGCGGAAGCGCCTTTAAAACCGTGTTAACAGGTCTTGGAGTTGGAGGAGCTTATAAATTCTTATCCGGAGGCCTTATGATCTGGTCAGAATCTGCTACTTATACCATAACAAGATATCAAGGAACCATGATAGGAGTAGATGCTTTAGCTTCCCTCCTTGGAGTTGGTTTTATAGTTGGTACCCAGGCTTCTGCTTTAATGTTCGGCGGTTCTTTAATTGCCTGGTTTGCATTGATACCATTGATAAAATTCCTTGGAGCCGGTCTTGCTGAACCTTTATTCCCATCAACTAAGCTTATATCTGAAATGGCAGCAAAAGAAATCTGGGGCAGCTATATTAGATATATAGGTGCCGGTGCCGTTGCTATGGGAGGATTTATCTCTCTTGCAAGATCACTTCCTACAATTATCAGGAGCTTTAGGCAGGCCATGTCCGGTATAGGAAGCAAAGCCACAGGAGATATAGACAGAATAAATGTTGAAGCTCCTTTGATCTGGGTAATAGGTGCAGCTGCCTTCGGATTTGCAGCTACATGGCTGTTCCCTGCTATAGGCGGAACTCTTGCAGGAGCTATTGCCGCTGTAATATTCAGTTTCTTCTTCTCCGTGGTTTCTGCAAGAATGGTTGGTATAATCGGAGCTTCCAATAACCCTGTTTCAGGTATGACCATTGCAACACTCCTTTTCGTTACCTCATTGTTAAAGGTAACCGGTGTTGGCGGAGATCAGGGTATGATGAAGGCATTTTTAGTAGGCGGAGTTGTATGCGTTGCTATAGCTGTTGCCGGTGGAACAGCTCAAAGCTTAAAAACCACCTATATAATAGGGGGTAACCCAAGAAATGTTCAAATCGGTATGTTTGCAGCATTATCAGTAGCATCAGTAGTTGCCGGTTATGTTGTTATCATGCTGGATAAAGCATATGGAATTGGCGGAACAGAGGTTGCAGCTCCTCAAGCATCTTTAATGAAGCTTATTGTTGAAGGAATAATGACAGCTCAGCTTCCTTGGACCTTGGTTATTATAGGTGCATCTATAGCTGTATTCTGTGCCTTAGCAGGTATCTCCATACTTCCTGTTGCTTTAGGTATTTACCTTCCAATAAACTTAAATGCTGCTATACTAGTAGGTGGTATTATAAGAGTATTGGTTGAAAAGAAATTTGCAAAGAATGAAGAAAGAAAGAACCAATCTATAGAAAAAGGAACTCTTTTGGCCTCAGGTCTGGTGGCTGGAGATGCTCTTATTGGTATAATCATAGCTGTCTTTGCAACCTTAAATGTCGATATAGCCTTAGGCACTAAATGGTTCCCTAAAATAGCAGAAAGCAGTTTAGTTGCCTTTGCTGCGTTCATCCTTCTTGGAATATGGATTTACTTCTATTCCTCCACAAAGGATAAAGGAGTGTCTTAATTGTCAAAATTAAATTCTACCAATGATAAATATAATTTTGCATTATATGTACCGGTTATAAAGCACGATAAATGGGAATTAGTAGATAACAAGGTTATACTGCATTTCACCGTTAAGGATCCTGTAAGGATATTTGCAGGATGGCTTGTAAAAAAATCTCCTAAAACCCAGTTGGATTTCGACGAGCTTTGCTCTAAAGTCTGGTGCCTTATAGACGGGAACAGAAGCATATATGACATTTATAAAGAAATGAGCAAAGGCAGTTCCAACCCTGATGACGAGCTAAGAAGGCTTATAACCTTCATAAAATACTGTTCAAAGCGAGGTTGGGTTTCCTTTAAAGAAGCAAAAACACAGGAAGAAAATGAAGCAAAATAATATAATTTTTTAACAAAAAACTGTCAGGTTCCAGTCACCTGACAGTTTTTTTATTTTTGTCAGGTGACTGGAACCTGACAATTTCATCTTTTATAAATTCAAGATAAATCCTCACTATATTTATATCTGAATTTGCACTTAAGGTTCTGCTTCCTACCACATCTTCTATCTCATTGAAAATAAGATTATTATCTTTATCAAAAATAAAATCTATACCTGCAAAGCCTGTATTAAATTTGTTTATAATCTTATGTATTAGTTCCTTTTCTTTTTCATTAAGCTCATACAGCCTGGCCTTGCCGCCTAAAGAAAAGTTTGCTTTAAAGCTTTTATCTGAATATCTTAATATTGCAGCAATTATTTTATTTCCCACTACAAAAACCCTGAGATCCTTTCCGGGATTACTGCAGAGCCTTTGAACCACTACATTTTCATCATTTATCTTGTTTAATACCCCTATAAGCTCCTTTTCATCGAACACCTTAAATACCTCACTGCCTCCTCTTCCTCCTGCTGCCTTTACCACTGCAGGATAAAATTCCGTAAAGCCTGAGTTTATAAGTTCTCTCTTTTTAAAAAAGTAAGTATCCATCATAGGTATACCCATTCCTGCCAGATACTGATGAGTTCTTGCTTTATTATTGCATATAAAAGATATGGAGGAGTTATTGAACACCTTGGTTCCCATAAGTTCTAATTGTGTGCTTAAAAGGCTGTCAATATTCCTTACCACTGCAAATACCGGAGGGTTAATGGATTCATCTTTATAAGTCAAACTAAGCATATTATCTTTCACTCCAAAGCTTAAGTCCTCTTTAACAATAAGCTTAAGATTTATCTTAAGCTCTTTAGCCTCCTCAAGAAACCAGTTTACAAACTCTCTGTTCCTGTTTAAATCCTCTTTATTGTATAAAAGCCACCCTATGCTACTCATTTTCGTCCTCCAATTTATTTATAATATAGTCCAGGATGTACTCTGCAACATCCACTCCTGTACAGTCATAAATATTTTTCATGTGGGCATTGGAATTTATTTCACATAATATAGGCTCCTCGTTTTCATCAAAAAGCAAGTCTACTCCAGCAAAGTCTGCACCTATAAGCTTTGTGCATTTAACTGCCAATTCCTTTTCTTTGTCCGTAGGACTGTAAGCCTCCATAGTTCCACCTGCGCTGATATTAGCCCTGAAATCTCCTGAGGACCTTCTCAGCATTGAAGCCACCACCTTATCTCCCACAACATTAAGCCTTATATCTCTTCCATGGCTGGATTTGATATACTGTTGGAATAAATAAGGTTTCGATCCTATCTCTTTAATCCTTAAAATGAGTTCTTCCCTATCACTCACCATATATACCTGAGCACCAAAGGAACCAAAGGCTTCCTTTATTATCATAGGATATCCAAGCTCCTCTTCTACATAGTTATAAAATTCTATGTCCTTCGCCTTCATATTTCCATAAACAAAGGGTGCTATTATGGTTTTAGCCATGGGAATTCCTTTATTTGATAAAAGTTCATAGGTAAGAGTCTTATCATCGGAAACCGCAATAGACCTAGAGGAATTAAAAACTCTTAACCCGCAGTTTTCTAGATGAGCTGCAAGTCTTACATCCTTATCCCAAAAAATCACAAAGTCCGGCAGGGAACCGGCATATTTACCTTTAATTACCGCCTCTCCATTTTCAAAGGTTGCTAGAAGCTCTGTATTTTTTATTATCTCAGCTTCTATACCTCTCTTTTTCGCTTCCTTTTGAAGCCATCTCACATGATGTAAAAACTTTTCCTGAAGAAGATTACCATTATATATTATCCAACAGCTCAGTGTTTTCATTTCATTCCTCCGGTTACTTACAAATTAATATTATATAAAATTATATCATATTTAAGAAAATGAAAGCTGCCAGGCACCTGACAAATTAATTTGTCACTTGTCAGGTGCCTGGCACTTGTAATATTATTCCAAATTCAAACGCTTTGAAAGTATATAATTTGTCAATATAAAGTAAGCTGCAGAAAAGAGTATATTGATAATTACAGGAATCCATAAAATATATTTACTTATGATGCTTTCAGTCGTAAGTGCGTTAGTAACATGAAAATTATTCATGGAAAAAGCTACGGTGAATATACCGGTTCCACCTATAAACTTAGATAATAAATCTAATACTATAACAGCTCCAAAGGATGCTAAAACTCTTTGGCTTTTGAACAAATGACCTATGGACATAGCTGCATATAGCATGAGTATTCCTGAGGCTAACTGAGTAATTCCTATCAGCATGAGACTCAATATATGCATATATCCCTTTATACCCAAGCTACCATTTATGTCTCTGATAATTGATGCTACTCTATAATTAAACAGCATTATTGAGTCCTTATTAAAGGCTAAGAAAATTAAAGTTGCAAAAGTAATAATCATACCTAACACAATCCACATAATTGAGGTTATAAGCTTTGCTGTTATATTATGCCAGGTCTTTACAGGAAGGGTAAACATTAAATAACCTTCATCGGAAAGCAGGTTTTTGTAAAATCTTAGTATCATCACTATAAATGTAGTAATAAACATTGCTACCATTATAACTCCATATAAGACTATACTTATTCCTACAGGATAAATGTTGTATCCCGCTGATATTTCTCTCCCTATAAATATCTTATTAATTAATGCCAGCAGAATTAAAGCTCCATATAAAGGAAGTATATTTCTTGCCGTAGCCTTAATCTCATATTTTAAAAGTTTTCCTAACATTTAAACACCTCCCTGAATAATGCATCCACAGATTTTCCCTGTTCTTCCCTGATTTCATCAACGGATGCAGATAAAATTACTTCTCCTTGAGAAATAAATATAACATCATCCAGTATCTTCTCAATATCTGAAATAAGATGGGTGGAAATAACCACAGAGGCCTTTTCATTGTAATTACTGATTATAGTGTTTAATATATAATCCCTGGCTGCAGGATCCACACCGCCGATAGGCTCGTCTAACAGGTATAAGTCCGCCTCCCTGCTCATTACAAGTATAAGCTGTACCTTTTCCTTAGTTCCCTTGGACATACTCCTTAGTTTATCCTTTGGATTTATATTTAATCTTTCCAACATTTCATAAGCTTTTTTCTCGTTAAAATCACTATAAAAATCCTTAAAAAAGTTTATTATCTCGCTAACTTTCATCCATTCATTTAAATAGGTCCTCTCTGGAAGATAGGACACCACTTTTTTTGTTTCCAGTCCCGGCTTCAATCCATTTATTAAAATCTCTCCTTCATTGGGGGTGAGAAGATTATTAGCCAGCTTTATTAAAGTGGTTTTACCGCTTCCGTTAGGTCCAAGAAGACCTACAATCCTTCCCTGCTCTACTTTTAAATTAACATTTTTAAGAGCATGTTTTTTAGAATAGTTTTTTGTAAGATTTTTGCACTCCAGTACTGAAGACATTTATTTCAACTCCTTTATAACATCCCTCATAAGGGTAAGAATTTCTTCTTTATCAAAGCCTAATTCCTTCATTCTTTTTAAAAAATCCGTTGTCTGCTCTACAGCTAACTCATTTTTTATCCTTTTAATCATCTCTTCGTCCTCCGTAATAAATCTTCCGCTTGTACGCTGGGTATATACAAGTCCCTTTTGCTCAAGCTCCGTTAACGCCTTCTGCATAGTGTTTGGATTCACTTCAGCCTCCTGAGCAAAATCCCTTACAGAAGGAAGCTTATCACCAGGTTTATATGCTCCGGAAATAATTCTCATTTTAATCTGCTCTACTAATTGTATATATATCGGTCTGTCAGACTTTAAATCCCACTTCAAGTTATCACCACCACTCTTAATTGTATTATTGTACTAATCGCTTAATACAATAATACAATCTAAAAATTAATATGTCAACAACTAATTAACATTTTGCTTATAAACAACGAAATAATTAATATAAGAATTAAAAAATAAAGATGTATACACTACCCTGCTAAATATTCAGCTGCCTGCGTAATAATAATAAAGAGGTGATTACATGGAGCAAAGCCCTCTTCTGCAAACTAACAGAGATAATTTCATAGAAGAAAACAAAGGGTTTATATATAATATTGCCTGCAGTATATGCAAAAGAAAATTAGATTGGAAAAATGATGATGAGCTGAGCATAGCATTGATCTCCTTCAATAATGCCTGCGACAGTTATGATGAGGGTAAAGGAGCTTTTCCTTCCTATGCAAAGGTACTTATAAAAAACTCCTTAATAGACTTTTTTAGAAGATCTCAACATATTCCCTATCTGATATTTGATAAGGAAGATGAAAATTTTGATTATGTAGATTATAAAAGCTCTATGGTAGAATTTAATAAATATCAGGAAAACCTTCAGAGAGCTTATGAAATCTCTGTATTTTCAAAAGAGCTTGCTGAATACAGGCTCAGTATGGAGGATTTAGTAAAGTCCTCACCCTCCCATGCCGATACCAGAAATGTCTTATTAAATGCAGCATTTGTATGCTCTAAGGAGAAAGCTATAATAAATTATATAAGGGTTAGAAAAACCCTTCCTATTAAAGAAATGATTTTACTTACGGGCCATAACAGAAAATTTTTTGACAAGTGGAGAAGATATCTTTTAGTTTTAATCTTAATATTAAGCAGCAGCAATTATCCATACATAAAATCATACCTCAATATAAAAGTAGGTGAAAGCCATGATTAAAACAGGAATGGTACTGAAAATAGAAAATAATGCAGCTTTTATACTTACAGAGAGTGGAGAGTTTGTTAAGGTTATTATAGGAAAAACCCCCCCTAAAATTGGAGAAACATATACAGGAAAAGCAGCAAAAAGTACAGGCATATCCAGAAGAATAATTGCCGCCATGGTGGCTTTTATAGTTCTAATATCCGGTATTACCTCTTTTGGTTACTATACTGAAGCAGCAGCCATTGAAGTTGATATGATCCCATCAGTGAAGATTAAAATAAATCACTTCAATAAAGTAATTAAAGCTATACCTCTTAATGAAAAGGGAAAATCACTCCTTGAAAGCATTAAAATTAAAAATAAAAATACTGATGAAGCTCTTACTTTACTTTTTGAAACCGCAAAGAAATCTGATTTTATAACTGATGCAGATTCTAATAAAGCTGTTATTTCCATAAAAATATTATCTAAGCTTCCAAAGAAAAAAATTTCTACCAATGAGTTTGAAAGCTATTTAGATAAAAATAAAATTAACACTACTATTTATAAAGAGGATAAGGAAAATAATAAAGAAACTATCTCATCCCCTTCACAAAACGGTGAAAATAAAAGTAACAGCAGTAATGGTGTAAATTCCTCCTCCGACAAAGATAAAGAAAAAACTGAAGGTTATAAGGAAAATTCCAAAAAAAATGGTAGTTCTCCAGATAAAGATAGGGGAAGCAGCGGCAATAATAATAATAATAATAATAATAATAATAATAATTCTAAGAACAAAAACAACAAAAAGGAAAAAGGGGTAAATCCCAATTCTCCCGATGCTTCCATAAATACTCCTGGAAACAACCCCTCCTCAGAAAATAAAAATAACGACAAAAATAACCCTGCAGGCAGTAAAAATAATCCAAAATAAAACTAATGGGTTAAAAAAACTTTTAAAAAAGAAACCTCCGCAGAAATAAATTATATATTTCCGCGGAGATTTCTTTTTTCTTACTTATATATCCTCTAAGGGAAGGATAATTATTTATAGGCTTCTACTAATTTTAAAGCTTCATCTATTTCTGTATTTAAGGCTTTAAGAGCATCCAATCTTTCCTGAAGCTTAGCTATAACCTTGTCCAACGAGGAAATGGCATTGTTAAAGTCTTTTTTGTTTACCTTTTGCTGAGTTTCCTCTACTTCTTTATTTACCTCTGAAGCTTCTTTAACTTTTTCACTTTTAGCTTTAAAGCTCTCTACCTTAGAAAGCAAATCTTTTAGTGCGTCCTCAGTAAGTACTTTATCTCCTTCTTTAATCTCTTCTATAGCCTTCTTTAATCTAGTCTTCTTTTCCTGAATTTCTTTTTTAAGCTCCCTTGTCTCTTCTTTAATCTTTTTCATTACTTCATGCTTTTCTCTCATTTGATTCTTAAATTCAGCTATTTGTTCTTTTTTCTCGTCTCTTTTCTCAGCATTTTTTTCCTTCTGCTCAGTGCCTTTTGACTCTTTCTTTACTTCCTTTTTGTCCTCTTTCTTTTGCTGAACTACAGCATTAGTAGCCTTAGGCTCTCCCTTATTAGGATTGCCCTTAGCATATGCTGCTGTTGGAATTAATAATACTGCTGACAGTATAAGAGCTGCAATCTTTCTGGTTTTCATAAAAAATCCTCCTACTAATTATTTATTGTATTTAGGTCTATGTCTTTAACCTCTTCAATGGATTGTAAAGAATCCTCTATACTTTTTAAAAGCGAATTCAGCTTGTTATGAATCTCCAGCCTTTCCTTTTGATTTAATTCTTTTACGGAAACAGGCTTTAAAGGCTGATTAGGAGTTTTATTACTGTCGGCATCCTTTAAATCCTCCTGATTTTGAAAAACCTTTGATGTTTCTTTAAAGCTTTCTTCAGAAGATGCTTCTGTTTTCCCTACTCTTGTGTCGGTTCCGCTGTCTGCTCTGCTGATACTGCCGCACCCAGACAACATAAAACTAAAAATAATTAACGATAAAATAATCAGCCTTTTCATAACATCCTTCTTCCTTTTCATCTATATTTACTAATTAATACGGAAATTTATGATTTTTTAAAGGGGTACAAAAAAAAAANAA
>NZ_CCXI01000140.1 GCF_000820705.1 Clostridium polynesiense
AAGTTCTTCTTTTTTTGTAATTATATTTAAAAGGGAAAAATAAAAAACAAATCAAATATTGCTTATCTTAATTTCTCCATCTTTATACTCTGGTACTATAGAAACTATATCTTTTTTGCTGCAATAGGTTAAATCCTCTTCTAAGCCCAGAGATTTTAAAACCTCATAGTGACTGGCATTTTTAATAAAGTTCGTTATATCAGTATTATTTTCGTATATATATTTAGCTGTAAAGGCTATATCGGACAAGTCCTGCTCAGCTGTTTTTGCAATTAAATGAATCATGTATCCAGCACAGATAAAATCATCCATTGAGAACTGACCATAAGTTCCGGCATTTATAAAAACCACATCCTCATTAAGTCTGGTTAATAATTCTGCCACAGATTTTGCATTAAGGAGAGAACCAATAAATACCCTGCTTGCTCTGGATGCTCCTTTAATGGCTCTGGTTCCGTTAGTGGTAGTAATCACAACGGTCTTGCCCTTAACCTTATCTTCTCTATATTCTAAAGGTGAATTAGAAAAATCAAAGCCTTCTATTTTTAAAGCCTTTCTTTCTCCTCCTAATACACAATTATTTTCAATGTTTTTAGCAAAACTTAGGGCTTCCTCCACTGTAAGAAAAGGTATAACGCTCTTACAGCCGTTATTAAGCGCTGTGGTAATAACAGAAGTTGCTCTAAGCATATCTATTACAACAACTATTTTATTTTCCAAATACTTTTCTTCTATATGATCTGCAGATATTATAATATCCAGCTTCATTTTATCTACTCTCCTTCCATATAAGGAAAGCCATATTAAAAATAGCCGCCTGTTTAAAGTTCCTTATATCATAGCCAGTATCCTTGGCTATTTTATCTAATCTGTATATAAGCGTATTTCTGTGTATATAAAGCTTTTTTGCCGCTTCGCTGATGTTTAAGCTGCATTTAATAAATTCTTCAATAGTGGTTAGGGTATCATGATCAAAACCTGAAAATTTCTTTTCAAATCTGTGTAGCATTTCCTTTTTAGCTTTTTCGCTTATGTTATATACCGCTCTCTCAAGTATCATACTCTCAGCATTAAATACCTGATCCTTTAAATCGTACTTTTTCCCTATGACCATGCATTCCATAGCATCCTCATAAGCTTCTTTAAGGCTGCAGGATCCTTTTTTTATATTTGAATAGCTTATGTAGCAGCTGCTATACAGCTCTGAGTTAATAGATTCCTTTATGCTTCTGGCATGTTCATCCACCTCTTCAAAGCTGCCCACCATAAGCAGATTATCCCTATATAAAACAGTAACAGCACTATCTTCCTGATATAGCTGCTTCAAAATTCCCATGGCATCATAAACGCTGCCTTCTAAGGAAATCAGAAAAAGTGCAGCTTCCTTTGAAAGAAAGGGAAGGGTGCTGTCCACTATATCAGCGGTAACACCCGTTCCTTCTATAAGGTCCACTATCATCTGTTCTTTAAGAAAATATAACTCCTTATATTTTCTTTCTATAGAATATTTAAGAAGAGATGTACAACTTTCCCTTTCCCTGTTTATGGATAATTGTGCCTTTTGAGCTCCAAGCTGAATGGAGATAGTGAAACACTGAGATTCTTTGTATTCTCCTAAAGAATTAAATATTTCAATTCCTTCATCAGAAATCAGCTTGAACCTTATACCGCTTTCAGTGCTTAGTTCTTCCAAAAAACCATGGAAATCGTACATCTACTCGTCCTCCTATAGTATTGTAAGTTCTGTTTCCTTATCAAAAATGTGCATTTTATCTGTAAAGAGAGCAATTTGAGCTCTATCTCCTGCTTTTAATGAAGTGCTTCCATTAACTCTGGCAGTGATATTTGATGATCCCTTTGAAAGATAAATATAGCTTTCTGCTCCCATCAATTCTGTTACTTCTACATTTGCTTCAATTACGGAGTTAGGATTGCTTTCTATAAAATCTTTTCCGGTAGTTAAATGCTCAGGTCTTATGCCTAATATAACTTCCTTCCCTATATATCCTCTCTCCTTTAAAATGTCTGCTTTGTCAGCAGGAACTTCTATTTCATCATCACCGAAAATCACAAATATCTTTCCGCTTTTTTCCTCCAGTTTAGAATCAACAAAATTCATTTGTGGACTTCCTATAAAGCCTGCTACAAAAAGATTTGTTGGATGCTCGTATATTTCCTGTGGTGAATCTACCTGCTGAATAACACCATCTTTCATAACAACTATTCTTGTTCCCAAAGTCATAGCTTCTGTCTGGTCATGGGTAACATATATGAAGGTGGTTTGAAGTCTCTGGTGAAGCTTAGCTATTTCTGTTCTCATCTGAACTCTCAGCTTAGCATCCAGGTTTGAAAGAGGCTCGTCCATAAGGAATACCTTAGGATTTCTAACTATGGCTCTCCCCATAGCAACTCTCTGTCTTTGTCCACCTGAAAGAGCCTTTGGTTTTCTGTCAAGAAGGTGCTCTATATCAAGGATCTTTGCAGCTTCTTTAACCTTCCTATCTATTTCAGCCTTTGGAGTCTTTCTAAGCTTTAGTCCAAATGCCATGTTATCATAAACGCTCATATGAGGGTAAAGCGCATAGTTTTGGAATACCATTGCAATATCTCTATCCTTAGGAGCAACATCATTTACTACCTTTTCTCCTATTTGAAGGGTTCCTTCAGTAATTTCCTCCAAACCTGCTATCATTCTTAAAGTTGTAGATTTACCGCAGCCTGAAGGTCCTACAAAAACTATAAATTCCTTATCTGCTATATTTAAGTTAAAATCCTTTACCGCAGTAACATTACCGGGATAAACTTTATAAATATGTTCCAATGATAAACTTGCCATTATATTTTCCTCCCTCGAGTTTATTACAATTCCATTGTAACCGTTTCAAGAAAGGTATTCTATACGCAAAAGCCCCAAAGTTATATCTTTTAATTTGTAGAATAATACAAAGACTGATACCAATCATTATCCTTTAAGCATTTATCTATGGAATTTAATATTTCCCATTTTTTAAGGCTCCACATAGGTCCTATAAGAAGCTCTCTGGGAGAATCTCCTGTAAGCCTGTGAATGACAACATTCTCAGGAAGAAGGGTTATTGCTCTGCAGATAAGCTTTATATATTGCTCCTGAGTCAAAAACTTTAGTCTTCCCTGCTGATAAAGCTTTACCATAGGCGTCCCCTCCATAAGGTGAAGAAGATGAAACTTTATTCCCTGTATAGGAAGCTTAGAAAGATATTTCACAGTATTTATCATATCCTCTTCCTCTTCTTCAGGCAGTCCGAAAATAGTATGTACAACCACATCTATATTCCTTTTCTTTAAGTTCTCCACCGCCTCTTCAAAGGTCTTAAGATCATATCCCCTATTAATAAGCTTTGCAGTACTGTCTTTAGAGGTCTGAAGTCCAAGCTCTACCCAAAGATACACCTTTTTATTAATTTCCTCTAAAAGGTTCAGTACCTCTTCACCCAGACAGTCAGGCCGGGTTGCTATGGCTATGCCAGCCACACCTTCCTGAGATGCGGCTTCATTATATTTTTCTCTTAGCTCTTTTATCGGAGCATAAGTGTTTGTATAGGCCTGGAAATATGCTATATACTTTCCCTGCTTCCACTTTTTATTCATCATTTCTTTTATATTCTTAAACTGCTTTGATATAGAAAAGCATCTGGAGCCTGCAAAATCTCCGGAGCCCCTTTCACTGCAGAATATACATCCTCCATGGCTTACCGTTCCATCCCTGTTTGGGCAGCTGAAGCCTGCATCTAAAGATATTTTAAATACCTTCTCGCCAAACTTCTTCCTGAGGAAGTAATTAAGACTGTTATATCTTTTATCTCCCCAAAACTTTGTCATAAGCTTAATTCCTTTCAATGATATTATGTAAAAATATTATATTATTAAATTATATACTATAATCTTTTAATATTAAACGTTTCTAAATCAATCTGATATTTACCTGCTTTATTATCCTTTAGAGCTTCACTGTCCCTTATGTCGGCCTGAAAAATCATCAAGTCCTTCTCAAAGCTTATAAATTTCACATTATATTTGTCCCCTGGAAATTGGCTGTTCAGGTTTAGAGGAATTTTATCTCCGGAATCAGCTTTATAAAGATTCAGGCTGCTTCCCTTTCCTTCCTCTATATATTCTACCATAAGTATCTTTTCATCTCTGGAAAACACCATGGAATTCACCCTGGAATTTTGTAATAAATCTATGGAGGTAATCTTTTCTCCAATAGGCTTTTCCATACTTAAATCCTCTCTAAAGCCATCACCTCCTTCATTCTGCTGCCCCCCTTGACTTCCTTGTGGGGATTCTCCTCCGCTCATTCCGTCTTTAACGGTTTCCATACTGTCATCTATGGAGATAACTGCTAAGTAAGAATCCTTATCAAAGGTTGACAAAGCTATCCTTTCGCCTTTATAAGAAAAGTTAACAGCAGAAAACTCCTTATTAGGGATGGCTGCTTTATTTATATCTGCTTTATTATTTTTAGGATACATCTCTCTTGGAAGCCTATGAAGTCTTATTATAGGACTGCTTTTCGCCTCATCCTTCCTCCTCTGGCGAAGAGCCCTTCCCTCCACATATGCTTCTTTTTCATTTTCGGATTTCACCTCAGATATCTTATACTGATTACCCTCTTTTACAACTCTTATACTGCAGTTGTCCAGATCTGCTCTGGGTTTTCCTTCAATTATCCTATTAACCTTAAATCTTATAAGTATGCTTTCTCCCATTTCGTTAAGCATATCCTGATTAAAGGATATAACCTTTAAATCTGAAGGTTTAATATCGCTGCTTTTACCCTTCAGCTCTTTTGAACATAAAGAATCTGCTTCTTTATAATCCTCAGCAGCAATCAAGCTTAAGTAGCTTTCCGCTGTTTTTACAGCCTCTTTAGTATCAAACTTAAGAGGCATCTTTCCGGAATCCTTGCTTACGTTACAGCTGCATGCTGTTAAAAATGCTATAAGAATAAATGCAGTTAAAGCTGCAGATTTTTTGTACATACTCTTCACTCCCAATCAATTTTATCCTTACTATAATCATTCAGTACTATTATTATTTATTAAAACTCACATTAATAAACATAAAAATAAAGATATATTTATATATTTAGTAACATAAAGCTTAGGAGGAGGAAAAAAGTTGCAAAAAGAAATTTCAAAGATTTTTCAGGTGGCGGCAGTTTTTATTGGCACCATCGTTGGGGCAGGGTTAGCTTCTGGAAAAGAAATAACTCAATTTTTCACTTCTTATGGGTATAAGAGTTTCATAGGAATAATACTTACAGGAATCTTTTATATCTATATGTGTTCTATCATAGGAAATTTAAGCATTAAATATAATTTAAATTCCTATTCTGAGGTTATAGAGCTTGTTAACAGCAAAAGGAGAAGCATAAGGCTTGGAAGCCTTATAAGTAAATCTACCTCCATCATAACCACTCTGTACATTTTAAGCAGTGCATCTATAATACTGGCAGGCTGCGGCTCTTTGTTAAACCAATATTTTGGAATACCTAAACTGGCAGGAACCTTAATAATGGCTGCGCTTGCGGTTATAACCCTATGGAAGGAAACAGAAGGCCTTATTGGCATTAACTCCATAATAGTACCTTCCCTTATAATAGTTATAGTGACAATATTGATTTTATATATTTTCTTTTTTAAGGATTATATAACTCTCACTCACCTGAAAAGCCTTCCTGCTGTTAAATCCAACTGGCTGCTTTCCTGTATACTTTATTCAGGCTATAACATCCTCTGCTGTACCGGAGTAATAGTTCCATTAAGCAGGGAAATGAAAAGCAAAAGGGCGGTAACTCTTGGAATCATACTGGGCTCTTTGGGGTTAACCCTCTTATGCATATTTATAAACCTGATGCTTATGCTTAATCAGCCCTATATTTATCAATATGAAATTCCTCTGCTGTACATCTCCAACCGATTTGGTACAGCTATGCAGATTATGCTCCTTATAATAATATGGCTTGAAATGTTTTCTACTGAAGTTTCAGATATATACAGCATAAGCAGAAGCCTTGAAAGGATTATAAAGCTGCCTTTTAAAAAGAATATTTTTATAGTCCTGGCAGTTGCTTTTCCTATTTCACAAATAGGCTTTGCAAACTTAATAAGCATATTATACCCCCTATTTGGAGTTCTCAGCCTTTTATTTATAGCTCAATGCTTATTTTTTTATTATTCTCATAAGTAATACCTTATCCATAACCCCTGATTTTACTTCTCCTATAATATATATTTCTATAGACATAATAAGCTTATTGGTATATATTTTATTTGTATTTTATCCATATGTTTAGAGCTTTGGTAAGCCCTTAACAGGATTAGGTCAGAGGTGAAAAGGATATTGAAAAATGAATTTATGCTGAAAAACTGCAGGCTTTGCGCAAGAAACTGCAGTGTAAACAGAATTGAAGGTAAAACAGGCTTCTGCAGAAGCACCGATAAGTTGAAAATTGCAAGAGCAGCTCTCCATCAATGGGAAGAACCCTGTATATCCGGAAACAGAGGTTCCGGAACGGTATTTTTTACCTCCTGCAGCCTAGACTGCGTTTTCTGCCAAAACCACTGCATAAGTCAGGAAAACAGCGGAAGGGAAATATCAATAAAAAGACTTTCGGAAATATTTTTAGAGCTTCAGGATCAGAAAGCTCATAACATAAACCTGGTTACCCCTACTCATTTTGTTCCCCAGATTATAGAGGCAATCAAAGGAGCAAGGGATATGGGTTTAACCCTGCCCGTTGTATATAACACCAGCAGCTATGATAACATAGAAACTATTAGGGCTTTGGAGGGTTATGTAGATATTTATCTTCCTGATTTGAAATATTATAACGATAAATATGCCATAAAATATTCAAAGGTAAAAAATTACTTCAATACTGCTTCAAAGGCTATAGAGGAAATGGTAAGACAAACAGGAAAGCCGGTTTTTGATGATAAGGGAATGATGAAAAAAGGAGTTATCATAAGGCATATGATGCTTCCTGGTCTTCTTTTTGATTCTAAAAAGGTCATAGATTATATTTATAATAAATACGGAGACAAAGTCTATATAAGCCTTATGAATCAGTACACTCCTTATAATAAAGCTTCACAGTATCCTGAAATAAATAAAAAATTAAGCAAGAAGCATTATGACGGACTTATTAATTATGCCCTGGAGCTTGGTGTTAAAAATGGTTTTATTCAAGAGGAGGGTACCTGCTCTGAATCCTTTATCCCTCCCTTTGATAATACGGGAGTTTAGATTAATAAAAAAAGCTGAGCCCCAGGAACCTTACGGTTCTCTGAGACTCAGCTCTTTTAATTTATATTATACTGCTTCCTCTTCTTCTCTCTTTTTATAAACCACTAAACCTGTTCCTGCTGCTGCTATGGATATACCAAGCATAACCAGAAGATTAAAGCCTATAGGTTGTCCAGTTTGAGGAAGTACTGTTCCGCTTGAGCTTACAGCTTTTTCAGCTATAGCAAAAGCAGACAGGTGATTTGTCTTAAAGGTCACTGTATTATCTACTACCTTTACATCGGATACAAACTCAAATTTCTTTGAAGTTTCATTATAGTAGAAGGCAGCAAGTTTATTTAAATCTAATCCTTTAAGCATTTCGCTTGTTAAAGGTATAGTAATTTCTACGGAAGCATTGTTTTCAAACTTAGTAACTATAGTTTCTTTGCCATCCTTAGAAATAACCTTAATGGTGTAATTGAATATTGTTTTAACACCCTTAACTCCCTTTAGAAGCTCACTGTTTATATCTGTATCAAGAGTGATTTCTATCCTGTCAGCATTTTCTAATAAATCCTTTGCAAAAGCATTGAAAGGAATCTTAAATATGCTGCCGTCCTTACCTTTTATAGTAAGAATTCCTGAAGGATTTTCTAAAAGTGTCTTAACGTCTTTAATAACTACCTGAGTATTTTCATCTACCTTGTCAATAGCTACTTCATAGTTATTGTTTTGACCATTTAACTTATTAACTGTTGTTACATTCTTATCCACTACTACATCAGGGATTTCTATAACCGGTGCATTACCTTCTATAACCAGCTCTTCAGGCTTAACAGCTATTGCCTCTAAAGTTCTTAATTCAGCAGCTGGCATATCTTTTAATAATCTTACCATTTCATCTCTTATTGGCTTTCCGGTATCTACTACATCTATAGCTCCGGTAAAGTCATATTTATCGCCCTTATCCAGTATAAAGTCATTAGTAACCACCGAATAATACTTATCCATTTCGATTGGAGTGCCATCTAACAAGGTCATTCCATTAATTCTCTTGTAAGCTTCGGCATTCTTATCATAGTAAACCTTAAGTCCATAGAACTGTCCAGGTTTGAACCCTTCAGCCATTAAGCCATGCTCTATAACTCTCTTAAGGTCTGATCCCTTAAGCTTTAAGGTAACTATGGTGTTATCAAAAGGAAGCAATTCATACATGTCTCCCATAGTTATAGGTCCTTTTTCAAAGCCTCTTCTTAAGCCTCCGCCGTTAGTAACTGCTATTTGAGTTCCTCCTGCCTTAGCCATAAGTGCTGTTGACCAGATACCCATTGGACTTAATCCGCCATTTTGGCTGGTATCATGAGGAAGATCAACTTCCAAAGTTGTAACCTCTTTGCCTAATACAGGAGCAAGTTCCTTAGCATACCTATCAACTATAGCTTTTACTTCTGGATCAGGTGTTAGTTCCTGTGATCTCTTATAAAGCTCATCAACCTTAGCTTCTTTAATAATAATGTTACCTTCTACGTTAAAACCTAGTGCTGTTTTAGCTAGGGATCTTCCATTGTAATTACCTTGAACAACAGGAATATTATTAACCATTCCTGCAACTCTTTGGTGAGTATGTCCGGTTATTATTGCATCTATATTCACAGCTTTATTAGCAAGATCTGCAGCTTCACCGGTTATCACTCCATTTTTATCCTGGAAGGCTCCTAAGTGTGTTAAAGCAACTACCGCATCTACCTTTAAGCTCTTATCTTCTTTAATCTTCTTAGCCCAGAGGTTTGCATATTCTATAGGATCTCTAAACTCTAATCCTTTAACATTTTCAGGCTTAGTTTTATAAGCGCTTTCAGGAGTAGCAAGACCTATAAAGGCTATTTTCTTTCCGCCTACTTCTTTTATCATATAAGGCTTAGCCCATTCCACAGGCTTTCCATTTTCATAGATATTGGAAGCTACAAAGTACTCAAATCCTCCATCCTTAGCCCATTGAGGTATTCTTTCTCTGCCCCAGTCAAATTCGTGATTTCCGATTGCTGAAGTAAACAAACCGATGGATTTTAAGAATTCGCTTACTGGCTTTCCGTAAAGCAAGTTTGACATAGCGCTTCCCTGATATAAATCTCCTGCACCTACAACTACGGTATTAGGATTTGCTTTTACAGCATCTTTAATTACTCCTGCAAGCTTAGCTGCTCCGATATTCTTTCCGTTTTCCTCCATGGCACCATGGAAATCATTAAAGGATAGAATATCTACAGTGGTTTCAGGAGTCTTTAAAACATCTTCCCAAGTAATGCTCTTAACATTAGGGGTTCTTCCATCTGCTGAAGTTGGAAGTATAAGCTTACCATCATTTATAAGTTTAACTGCTATATCTCTCTTTTCTTTGTCCCACTGATATCCTGTAAGCTTCCAGTTATCGTTTTTCTCAGGACGTATTACACCCATTTCTTGAATGTATAATCCTATGAAATCTCTAACCTGAGATACATTTTCATTAGTGGAATCATAAACTATATCAACCTTTTCACCTTTGAAAAGACCGCTTTCAGGATCCATAAGCTTACTGTCAGCTCTATAGTTGTTTACCATTAAATAAATGGTATCCGCAGGCTTAACAGGAGTGCCGTCTTCGTAGGTGAGTTTTTCTATTCTGCTACCCGGTTCCTTTGATACGTTAACTTCATATTTAACTCCATCAAACATATCGTAGTTATATAATCTTATATTTTCATTAAAGGAAATAGTAAGATCTCCCGGTTTAAAGGTATTGAAGTAGGCTGCTGACCACTCCATATATCTCTTTAACTGATCTCCGTTTATTTTTAAAGTCTTAAGTGAATTATCATATTTATATATTAATGCTGTTCCTGCATTGGTTATAGGGCCTTCTTTAACATTAGCATTTCCTGAGAACATAGCTGCTCCGGAAACCTTACGTGCCCCTTCAGGTACATTTTTACTTCCGTATTTAAGCTGAACCTTATTAATAAGATCTATCATTGCTGTGTCCTGCATTACTCCCTGAGGTATTCCTTTAACCTCATTAGGAGGTACAAGATCTCCGCCCTTAAGTTCTCCTATTACAGTCCTTGCATATTCCTTAGCTCTTGAATCATATGGTTTTAAAAGATTAACCATATCTGTATCTTCTGCATTTCCAGAAACCTTTAATGCTTTAGAAGCTTTACTTACAACTTCATACTTTCCTTCAGCATTCTTTGCTAAAGTGATATCGATTTTAGATAGGTATTCCCCATTACTGCCAGGCTCTGTGATTATAACATTGCCTTCTTTAACCTGATCTATTTTTGAATGGGCATGTCCAGCTACTATAGCAGCTAAGTCAGGAACTGCTTTAGCAAGTTCTCTGGCGCTGTCTCCACCGCCGTATTCGGAATTTTCCCCGGCATGTATAGTTGCTATCATCACATCAACCTGAGGTCTAAGCTTTTCAGCTATCTTTTTAGCCTCTTCTGAAGGATTGGTAACATTATAATCCTTAAGATTTGGACCATCCCATTTAGTTATATGAGGAGTAACAACCCCTATTATACCAACCTTAACTCCGCCTATTTCTTTTATGATATAAGGCTTTCCTAAAGGCTGATTATCTGCTTTGCTGAATACATTACCGCATAATATTTCAAACTTAGCAGCTTTTTTGAATCTGGATACAAAGTCCATTCCATAATTGAACTCATGGTTTCCAAGACTCATAGCATCAAATTTCAGTTCATTCATACCAGCTATCATAGGATGCACTGGATCTTTAACAAAGAGCATGGATGAATTTCCCTGAAGGGTATCTCCATTATCCACTAATATAGTGTTTGGATTTTCCAGCCTAAGCTTTTTAACCAAGGTAGCTATCTGGCTTAGACTTCCCCTATCGCTTTTTGAATCAGTTGCATAATCCCAAGCAACAAACTTGTTATGCATATCTGAAGTACCAAGAACCTGAATGGTTACATTGGGTTCCGCTGCATTAACGATAAATTTCACTGGAGTTATCAAAGTAAAAGTCATCATTATCGCGGTAAACAGCGTTAAGAATTTTTTGAATGATTTTCTCATTTTCCTCCCCCTTTTTTGGTTTTTTGGTAAAGGTTTCTATATATAATAGTAGCTTATGAAAGTATTATTGTAAACCTATACAGACCTTTTTATGAAGATTTTTTTTACTTAAAATGAATGTTTTTTCAAATATTTAAAAATTTTTAACATTATTAAATCCTCCTTAACAATATCAGTAAGGAGGATTTTTAAAAAACACTATTTTATTCAGAACTTAGTTATATTATGTATTGTTTTAAATCTTCTTTAAATACTTCTGTGGTTTTCCCAAAACCTTCTATATTGTCTATAAGCTTTTTAATTTCCTGTGTATAATTTGCAACACTTGCGCTGACTTCTTCTGAAGAAGCAGAATTTTCCTCTGCTATGGAAGCAAGGTTTTCTATATTTTGGGAGATTTCATCAAAATCCTTTACCTCTTTATTTAAATCAGTGATGGTATTTATGGTGGATTCTGCAACCTTCTTTATGGACTCTGCTGCCTGATAGCTTATTTCTCTCACATTTTCAAGGCTTTTAGTTTCCTTTTCCAGTTCTATATACTGTTTATCTACGTCCTGTGCCACCTTTTTAATGTCTTTAACAAACTCAGCTAAATTAGAGTTGATTTCCTGAACCGCTTCTTTAGACTGCTCTGCCAGCTTCCTTATGGAATCTGCAACTACTGCAAAGCCTCTTCCCTGTTCACCTGCTCTTGCTGCTTCTATGGATGCATTTAAGGCTAAGAGATTGGTCTGTTCTGATATACCGGAAACTATCGAAACTATGCCGGTGATATCTGCTGCCTTATTTCCCAGCATTTCACTGCTGTCTTTAACCTTAAGAAAATCCTCTAGAGCTTGTCTTATATTTAAGCTGGATTTATGAACTTCATCATAGCTGTTGTTAATCTTTGAAATAGCCCTTTCCAGCTCTTCTTTATTATGATTTTCACCTTCAGCAATAACATTTAATATCTCTACGTTTTTATTAAGCTTGAAGGCTATGCTTTCAGTATTCTGAGCCTGATTCACTGCACCTTCGGAAACCTGCTCCACCACTCCGGAAATCTCACCGGAGGTTATATTCATAAGCTCACCTATGGAGTTTATCTTTTCTATAAACACATTCATTTCGTCGGTAACGCCTTTAAAGCCGATAAAATCGCTTTTAGTCTGCTGCTTATAGCTGTGTATCAGCTCATGAAGCTCCTCAAATAAATCTTTGGTGGAAATATGGCTTTCCTCAAAATATTTTCTCTTTAGCAGTGAATTAAACTCCTCTTTAATTATCTTTATAGGCCTTAATAAAGCATGTGCTCCTATACCTGCTGCTCCGGCGGATACCGAAGATACTATTAATGAGGTAATGGGATTTATGAAAAACACCGTAGATATTAGTGTAACTGCAAAAGTAAATAAAGACAGCTTAATTTCAATGGGTTTAATAAAACCAAAAGATAAAAATTTATTTAAGAAGAAATCCTTTTTATAATATATCTTGTTTGGAAAGTTAATTTTAACCTGAAGCAGACCTTTTTCTTTTTTTATCTCTTTAATGCTTATATTTTCCTTAAAATGCTCAGCACTTCCTAAAAGAAGTCCGTAAAAATAGTCAAACATCTCTCTTTCTGACTTATATGTAAGTATAGCTTCATGGGAACCCGACGGCTCAATTACTAAATAAGGAGGTTTGGCTCCTGCAAACTTCTTAGTCATTACTATATGTATATAATATATATTTTTTAAAAAGGTATATAAATTTTCACATTGAAAAAATGCTGGGAAATCCTTATAGAAGGTTTGTATATTGTCCTTTCCTATAGTATTCCAAACATTTTTAATTTCATTATTAGATTCTTTTGAAATATATTCTATTACCTTTTTAATTTCTTCATCATTTATGTTTTCTAAAGGTGTAAACATTTTATTTCTGGTCCATGCCACACTGTCCATGGCAGAATTCACAATCTCCTCCCCGTAAACCCTCCTGCAGGTTTTCATCCATGTTGAAACTACAGTTCCTTTCATACATACATCCCCTATCACTTTGCAATAATGTACTAATTATAGACAATTTTCATCATTTTTTCCACCTTTATTTATCATAAAGACAAATATTTATTTATTTCCTTTAAAACTTCTCTGAATCCAAGGATTTTCAAGAGATAATAAAACAACCCATATTAAATATACAGATTGAACATCCCTTACTATAAAGGGAATATCCGAATCTGTATATTATTAATATCGGTTGTTAAAACATATTATCTATTATAATCCATCATCCATGTATCCTACTTTAGGGATATCATTTCTGTAATACATTTCATAGGTCAGAGGGGGGAAAAAAATCCTTCTGGTGGATTTAACCTTTCTTGAAGCTGCTACATAAGGTCCTTCTGATTCAACATCCTCCTTTTTACTATCTGCCTTTTGGTTGTTTTCCTCTATAGGTGTCTCTTCAGTTTCTTCCTGGCTATTTAAATTTTCCCAGTCTGAGGATCTTGTAAGGGTGAAATTCAGTTCGTCCATATTAACAGCCCTAAGCTCCGCCAGCTTAGAAACCCCTACAAAGATTTGGGAAATTTCATACCAGGTTGCATAATCTACGTTCCCTGTCTCCGGAAGACCGAAAACCTGCTGAAATACCTTTACTGAATTTGCTGTTGCAGGGCCATATACTCCATCTACAGCTACCTTAGGAATTAAGGGATAGTTTTGGGAAATTCTATTTAAATAAGTTTGAATATTTCTTACATCATTTCCTCTTGAACCTATAGAAAGAACGGTGCCGGGATAAGAAATAGGTATTCCTTCTACTTCCGGAGCTCTTCTAAGCTCTAGGTTAGTTCCATAAAAGTTTGTTAATATTTCGTAAGGCGTTCTTCCCTGATCTGCCAGGTATTTGCTTCCCCACTGTGTCAGCCATCCTGGACACTGTACTCTGACACCATCGCAGTATTGTGCAAAAAGCGGCTGTTTAGCTTCAGGTCTTTTAATATAAGTTGAGAATATATCATCTACTATTCTATTGATATTTTCATAAATATTTCTTCCAAAGCTGAAAGCTTGATCAAAGGCAGTGGAAGTAGTTATGGTAAAATCTTTTCCTTTGTTCCTGTACCATTCTGTGTATATTCTATTTAATGTAAAGGATATTATGCAGTAAATATTCGCCCTTATAGAATTTTCTGGCCAGGTAGAAAATATTTCGCAGCAGGCAACATTTTTTATATAATCCTTATATCTTACTGTATAATTAGGTGCATTGTTATCCTCCGGTCTACCATCATGGACTACTACAAATTCAGGAACAACTACATTTTCCAGTACTACAACACCTTTTTCCGGTGGCAAAGGCTTTTCTTCATCTTCCGGAATCTTTGGAGGAAAATTTCCAACTAAGGTGTTCTCCTGTATATATATCACTTCCTGCTGTCTCTGCATTTCTTTAAAATCTTCCACCATCCTGTGGGGTTTAATATTTATTTCCTGACTCTTTATCCCCCTCATTTCTCCTTTTCTTGTGCTTATTAAATTACACACCTGAATTGCTGTTAATTCAGGAAAAATTTGAACTCCCCTGACAATGAGAGGCAGATACCCATCAGCTTCCACCTGAACATCTGCAAAGCTGTAAGGTATTTCACTGCTTGGTGATTGGGAAAACTCTATTGGAGGAGCGGGAAGTTCTACAGCTTCCGTTTGCCCCACTGAATTTGTAACCTGCTGCTGTCTCACTATCTGAGGAATATTTTCTCCTCTGGGAATTATAGTAACTCTGGTATTAGGTATAGGTATAAAGGTATCTTCTTCAAGCACCTGTACTCTTAATCGGCCAACAGCCATAAAATAACTCCTTGCTATAATAATTCTTTATATTATATGCTGGAATTATTTAATGAGTTACTTGGTTTTCTAACATACATTCCCTGTACATAGTATTCCTCATATTCTTCATCTCCAAAGCCTTCTAAAACCGCTGCAGGCTCATAATCTGCATCTGTATATTCTATTTCTTCCTTCCCTT
>NZ_CCXI01000141.1 GCF_000820705.1 Clostridium polynesiense
GTATAGGTATAAAGGTATCTTCTTCAAGCACCTGTACTCTTAATCGGCCAACAGCCATAAAATAACTCCTTGCTATAATAATTCTTTATATTATATGCTGGAATTATTTAATGAGTTACTTGGTTTTCTAACATACATTCCCTGTACATAGTATTCCTCATATTCTTCATCTCCAAAGCCTTCTAAAACCGCTGCAGGCTCATAATCTGCATCTGTATATTTTATTTCTTCCTTCTCTTCATTTGCGTCCTCTCTTATATATGGTAAATATCTGATATTGTCAAATACCCCCTGTAGATTTAACTCTCCATACCCCCATTGTGGATTAGGGTAACTCTCTTTTTCTCTTTTAGTGGTTCCTCTGATTAAATAAGTTTTAACCTTTTGGCTGTATAAAGTGGGATCATTGCCATCTACTATTCCCCACTGAAGCATTAAAGCAATAGCACCTGCAGTAACAGCTGCCGCCACACTGGAACCGCTCACAGTGGTTGAACCTCCTCCTACAGCAGTAGTAACCGCCTCAACCCCTCCAGCACATAAATCCGGCTTTACTCTGTCATCCCTGGTATAACCTCTTCCAGAGGCAGCTACCATAACGTTATTATTTTGGTTGTAAAAGCCTATACTTATTGCTCCCCTTGATGTGGAGGGCAGAGTTAATGTAGTAAATTGGTTGGAATTTAAAAACTCTGTTCCCTCTTTTAAAAGTTCTCTTTGAGGAAGCCATGCATTATACCTTCCATCTATTATATTGTCTCCATAAAGCCTAAACTGCCATATTCCCTCTCTCACATTTACCATTCTAAGTCTTATAAGTTCATCCCCTGTAGCTTCCTCCGGCATAAAATATCTTACATTAATTATAGTTCTTTCATAAACAAATCTTACCTCTTCTGCCTCTCCCCTTTTGGCAGGAATTCTATCTATTATTTCACCGGAAGGTGAAACTATTCCTAAAGATACTCTGTCAGGTTTCTTTGCCCAAATTTCAAAAACTATAGTTTCTTCCCCTGGAGCTACCCTGAGTTCTATTACCTTAACCTCGCCGGTTTTTTCAAATTCTCCGCTTGCATGAGTATCGGAAAGTCCCTGATTTCCTGTGGGAACTGTAACAACCACGCCTACTGTTCTTACATTTTCGTCAATATATTGTGAAAGCACACTGCTTCCATCATGAGCTCCTAAGTTGCTTCCTACCGGTATCAGGATAGAAACAGGTGTCTGTAATTCTCTGGCGGTATCATAAATATATTTAAGGGCTAATACTATTGCAGTATCTCCGTATCTCACTATATTTGGATCTCTGCTTCCATAATACTCAGCGGTTTCTACATTTAACTCCTTCATTTTTACTATTATAAATCTGCTGTCCGGTGCAGCTCCCACTAAGTTTGGGTTCCGTCCCTTTCCTCCCATTAATCCCGCCATATGGGTTCCATGACCATTTAAATCCTTAGATGGTACAATGCTATATGGATCTCCGCCGCTTCTGGCAGTTTTTATCGCTTCATTTATCTGCTCTCTTGTATATTCAGTGCCAAAGGGTATATCCTTTGGCGGACTTCCCGTAGTTATATTTTGATCCCATAATCTTATGATTTTTGAGGTATCATCTTCATACATAAATTCTAGGTTCATATAATCTATACCTGTATCCAGTATTCCAAGCAGTACTCCTTGCCCTGTAAGAGTGAGGTATGGGTTATTGTGAAATTGCAAAATATGAGCAGTTTCCAAGGGAGAGATTTCACATAAGGTATAAATGCTTCCTGGATCTATATAGATTATCTCTTTTATTTTCTGTACTGCCTCTTCCTCTCTGCCTCTTAATATTGAAACTACCGCAAATCTGTCATCTACTATAAAGCCGCTGCCTAGTCCTGAAGCTTCTAAAGCCTGGATAATATTGCCCTGATATTCCGCCAAATAATTTGCATATTGAGGATTTAAATACTTTTCCCCCGCTGTCGTCTGTCTCTTATAAATTAATTTGCCATTAACATCATCTTCTCCATGGATAAGATTGTTTCGGCTTCCGGTGCCGAGCTTAACAGCGTTTATAGCATTCAAAGCACAGATTGTACCATATCCCCAGATAGGATTAGGATAATCCTCATTGGTTCTTAGCCTCCTTGCCCCTCTTAAAAGATAATATTTCAGCCTTTCTCCATATAAAAAGGGATCATTGCCCAATACCAAACCCCACTGCATTAATAGGGCGCATATTCCCGACACATGAGGCGCAGCCATGGACGTACCGGTTTTAGACCCAAAGCTTCCTCCCGGAAGAGTTGAGATTATATTTTCTCCCGGAGCCACAACATCCGGTTTAATGAAGCCATTCCCATATATACCTCTTCCTGAAAAAGGAGAAATAGTATAGTGAACAGGATTATAACTCCCCACAGATATAACATTTGCCACGGTAGCAGGTATTCCCAAGGTATTATACACATCAGGCTGCAAAAATCTCGTTTTTGGCTGTAGTCTTTCAGCTATGGGAAGCCACATATCAAATCTGCCTAAATAATCATTTCTCACTGATAGATTTATATTCCATTGACCTTCAGTTATAAAATTTTCATTTGAAACTAAGGTAAGTATTATTTCTCCGTCTAAATTAAAAGGCTTTGGGCCTGTATAATAAAAAAGCAGAGTATCCGGGCCTATGGGAATCTCTCTGTAGCCTTGATTCACCAGTATTTCTCCGCTTCTATTTCCTGCAGGATTTGTGATTTCTATACTTAAATCTGTCAACAGAGGTTTATAAAGCTGTACTATTACTCCCTTTTCTCTGGGACTGACGCTTAGTCCTATATTCATTTCTCTTCTAAGATCCCCTCCGGCATGATGATCCTTGTCTCCTTCATTTCCCGCCGATACCACAAAGCTCAGACGTTCTAAGCTGCATACGGTGCTTATATACTGCTCTAAAATGGTAGAACCGTTATGAGATCCATCATTGCTGCTCCAGCTCAAATTGATAACCAGAGGGAGGTTAAGTTCCCGGGATTTATCTAATAAGAATCTTATTCCTCTCAATATTTGAGTGCTCAAGGAAAAATTTAACCCTTCAGCACCGGTTATCTTCACCATGGCAATAGAGCTTTTATAAGCTGCTCCGTAGTTTAAAACATCAATATTTCCTCCGGCACAGGCTATTCCTGCTACATGGGTACCATGTCCGGTAGAATCCCTAAAATTTATAACACTATATGGGTTTTCAGCTTTCAGCGCCTGATTAATTTGAGCTTTATTCCATACAGTTCCTCCTTGGGATAAATCGTACAGATATTCTATTCTTGTTTCTCCTGTTTCTGTTCTGAAGGCGTTTAAGGTATAATCGATACCTGTGTCTATAAATCCAATTAAAATTCCTTCGCCGCTTAACTTATCTCTCTGCCATACCTCAATAACGCATGCTGCTCTGTTGCTTGCAACATTTGAGGTGTACACAACCTTAGGAACTTCTAAGTAATGTATTCCTGTAACCTTGGATATATCTTTAATTTTATCCACAGGCAGCGTAACAATTCCAAAGCCAAAGCCTAGATTTTCGAAGGTTCCTCCTATGTTATCCACAGCTTGTCGCACATTGTCCACATTTTCCCCAAATATCACTTCTAATTCAACTTTATCTGTTAAAAACTGTGAGTTGTTTGATAAATCAGCAATTTTATTAAATAGGTTAGGGGGAACGTTTGTAAGAAGATTTAGCAGGGCATCTCCCTCCATATTTAACCTCCCTGTTTTAATGGTTAACATCATGAATATGTTATTAATGCTATATATTATTCTAAAACTCGGCTATTGCTACACTTTGTTATATTAGGAAGGTCACTTGTAAATCTTCAAAACTCAATGCCTTCAAAAGAAAAAAGATGAACTTCTGCCTGGGCTTCCATTCATCTTTAAATCTTATTATTTTAAATTATAGCGTGATTTCCAGCTTAATAAGCTTCCCTATAACCTTTATCTCTTTAATGGATGCGGTTTCTGTTTTTACACTGCCGCTGTTGCTTATGATTAAAGCTTTTGTATTATCAAGCTTTTTAATCTGCCTAACCATTCTATTATTATTATATTCTATAAAGTATATAGAGCTTTTATCTAATTCCTTTACGCTGTGAACAAGGGCTATGTCCCCTTTTGCTATTCTATATCCTATCATATCATCATCTTCTATTTTTAAATAAAAAACCTTATCTGCAGGATAACCTTCTATTTTATTTGAATATACAGGAAGCTGCTTGGTTTCCTTTGGGGAATTAAAGGAATAATCATAAACCGGAACATTTTTAAGCACAGATCCGAAAGCCTGATTCCAAATCTCCTGAGTTCCCTCCTGAGGCTTTCCTGATTTAAAAGAAGGTACCTCTGGTTTTTTTGCCTCTCTTTCTTCTTTTAAATCATCATCTGCAGCAACCATGCTCACATCGTTTAAATCTACCTTTAAAGCTTTTGAAATCCTGTTAATCATATTTTCATTCATTATTTTTCTTCCAAGTTCTACATCAGCAATAAAGCTTTCTGCTACCCCAAGCTTCTTAGCCAGCTGCTTCTGGCTAACATTAGCGCTTATTCGTGCTTCTTTAACTCTTTCTCCAACTCTGCTCATTCCCATGTTTCCTTTCTGGTTTTTGTCAGGTTCCATTTTGTCAGGTGCCTGGCACCTGACAAAGGACATATTGGTAGCTTTTTCCAAGTGCCTGGCACCTGACAAGTGACATCTTTTCTACCTTGGTCTATTTTGTTTAAACCATTCTCTTTCTTCAATAAGGTGTTCTATTAAATAGTCAAAGGTCCAGTTTGCTGAGGTAGGTGTTACCACAGCAAGTATACCTTCTCTTCCTATTGAAGCCCTCACTGATTTTATGGCTTTATCCAATTCTTCATCAGGAAAATTATTAAAGAGTACAACCTTTTCCTGAGGTATTTTTTTATCGTGAATTTCAAACTTCAGTCCTTCAATTATCTGACCGATTTTCATACTAGCCATTTCTGTCGTTATTTCTTTCACCTGAAAATTTGTCATTTTTAAGGATTCCAATTCTTCGCTGCTTAGGCCATATGCCAGCATCATCTTATTATTATCCAACATTTTCACTCCTTAACTGCATTATATTATCTCATTAACTTAACAGGCTCAGGATACTCCTTATCAAAGGTCTCCACAGTAACGCTTTCCATGATTTCATCTTCATAAGGCTTATCATTATAATCTCTCTCAGAGTTTACTATTCTATCAGCAATCTCCATTCCTTCTGTAACCTTTCCGAAAGCAGCATACTGCTTATCAAGATGAGGGGCATCTTCAACCATTATAAAGAACTGGCTTCCTGCTGAATCCGGATCCATAGCTCTAGCCATGGATATAACTCCTCTTGTATGCTTTAAATCGTTTTTAAATCCATTTGCTGCAAATTCTCCTCTGATGGCATATCCTGGATTTCCCATACCGCTTCCCTGAGGGCATCCCCCCTGTATCATAAAACCTGGTATAACCCTATGAAAAATAAGACCGTTATAGAATCCCTTTTTAACTAAACTAATAAAATTATTTACTGTATTTTCAGCTATTTGAGGGTATAGCTCTATTTTTATCTCTCCACCCTGTTTCATTTTAATGGTTACTATAGGATTCATTTTCCTACCTCCTTAAATTTAAACACATATTATTATAATTTTATCCCAAAGGATTTACTCTAATACCAACCCATAATTTGTTATATAATGATTATATCTGATTTTAATATCTTTGAAAACCTTCGTACGACTTTATTATATATAAAACAAAGCTGGATGAAAGCTATTTCACCCAGCGTGTTAAGATATATTATTCATTTTTGAAAAATTCATTTATATAACCATCCTTTTTTATGGTTCCTCTGTAAATAGATAATTGTCAAATTTAATTTTTTAGATATTAATTAGTAAAACTTGTACCTAAAACTACTCTGTTGTAGTTATTAATATTTGATAAATTTTTAACATTTATATGCCTAAAAATATAATCTCTTCCCTGAGTATTTATTAATTCACTGAATAAGCAGCATAAAAATGTAGTAGGAACCTTGTCTATATCTGAGAAATCCAGCTGTATATCTTGTCCAATATTATCTAATATGAAACCTCTTAATAATATAGCATCCTCTACAGCAAAACTTTCTCCTAGAAAATCCTTAACTTTAACATTTAACATATCTTATACACTCCTTATCAATTTATAATTGAAGTAATTTTCATACAATTTACTTTCTACTATAAATATATCACCCTGCAAAGACATTGTCAATAGTTTAACAAACTATTTTCCAAAAATAAAAAGATATTTACTGTTTTTGTTTATGCTACCATTAAAACTCTATATAAATAAGCATAGCACCGCATCAGAATGCTAGTTTCAAAATACCCTTCAAGTTTTTTATTAACCATTACCCACTTTAATATAGGATAATTTTACCCTTCTGAAGGGTATGATTATGATTATTTATTATGAATGCCTAAAAGTTTATAGCTTAAATCAATCATTTTTTCTGTTTCCAGGGAATTATATATTTCTATTTTCCCCTGGGTATCAGAATCATTTAGCATACCCTGCTCTAAAAGTTTTCTATGAAGCTCTTTGGCAGTTCCTTCACTGCCATCTATGATTTTTACCGATTCACCTGCTATATCTTGAATTTTATCCTTAATAAAGGGATAGTGGGTACATCCTAAGACTATTGAAGAAATCTCTTCTTCCTTATAAGGTGCTAGTTTAGTATGAAGGTATTGAATAAGCTCCTCACTGTCTAAATCTCCACTTTCTATAAACTCCACAAGTCCCGGACATGGTAAGGGAATTATACTGCTGGTTTTACAAAATTTCTTCATCAGCTCGTTAAATTTCTTCTCCTTTAAAGTCACGCTAGTGGCCATTATAATTATTTTCCCTTGATTATATAAAGTAACCGCTGGCTTCAAAGCAGGTTCAATGCCTATAATGGGAATATTTTTATATCTTTCTCTCAGGTTCATTATAGCTGCGCTGGTGGCAGTATTGCACGCTATTACCACAGCCTTTACATTCCTTTTTAATAAAAACTCTACAGCTGAAACGGTGAGTTCCCTTACTTCTTCCGTTGTCTTTCCTCCATAAGGAGCATTTTTAGAGTCCCCAAAATATATATAATTTTCATTTGGCAATATTTCTATAGCCTTTTTTAATACACTTAAGCCTCCTACACCGGAATCAAAAAACCGATAGGATTATGAACATCCATTTTCATTATTATCACTCCATATAACTTATGTGTTTCCTATAATAATTAATTTTATTACTTTTCATCTTATAATTCTATATTTATTTAACTTTATTAAATAAATATAGCCTGCAATTGTTTACACAAAATTTAAAATGATATTAAACTTCAAATTTATGAAAAATGCTTCACTTTCATTGACACCTTAAATAAATGTATTATAAAATTTTTTTATGATTTATTTATGATAATTTTAATTTTCAGTATTTCTGCCTATTTTATATGGAAAGGATGTGACAAGTCTTATAATTTTCACAGGTTGTAAGGCTGTATATTATGTACGAAGAAATCATTTATACCATTCCCAAATCATTGCACAATAAAGAAGATTTAACAAAGGTTTTATCAGCTCACCCTGAAATTAAATTTGTTTCATTAGTAGGTGTTGATCTTGCCGGAAACGATACTGATGAAAAAATCCCTATGAAATCTTTCTTAGATGATTTAGATACATTTCTTACCGGTCCCGCCATCCAGACAGACGGTTCCTCTGTTTCCCTTCCGGGAATAGCAAGTCTAAATAATGCAAAAATCGACATGGCTGCTGACGTTAACTGCAACTGGTTCGTAGATTATAATTATGATCATGTAGATCCTGAAACCTCTAAGCCTGTTGGTACTCTAAGAATACCTTGCTTTCTTTATCATGAAAACAAAGCGGTAGACTCCAGGCATATATTGAGATCCTCAATAAGTACCTATAAAGATTCACTCCTTCAGCTTTTTAAAAGCTATCCTGAAGTATTATCTTCTTACGGTGTGTCCTTAGAGGATATAGAGGATATAGTGGCCACTGCAGCTACGGAATTAGAATTTTGGGTAAAAACACCTAATGATAAGGCTGAAACAGAAGAGCTTTCTACCTCTCAAGTATTAAAAGAACAGTATTGGACCCGAACAAAAGGCTCCGTAAGGACTGCTTTAGAGCAATGCATACTTTTAATGGACAAATACGGTTTTGAGCCTGAAATGGGTCATAAGGAAGTTGGCGGGGTTACTGCAAAATTAGATGAATCCGGAAGATATAATCACATCATGGAGCAGCTTGAAATAGATTGGAAATTCTCTGAAGCTACTCAAGCGGCAGATAATGAGCTTTTTGTAAGAACATTAGTTAAAGAAACTTTTAGGAGAAACGGTTTAGAGGTTACTTTTTTAGCAAAGCCTATAGATGGAGTTGCAGGAAACGGCGAACATGTTCATCTTGGTATGGCATTGAAACTTAAAAGCGGAAAAATTGTTAATCTCTTTACCGCAGTAAAAGATCATTATCTTAGCATTATAGGCTACGGCTCAATAATGGGTCTTTTAAAGAACTATGAAGTTATAAATCCCTTTATCTCTGCAACTAATGATTCTCTAAGAAGATTAAAGCCTGGGTTTGAGGCTCCGGTGTGTATAGTTACCTCCTTAGGTCTTACCACCCATCTTCCTTCACGAAACAGGACGATTTTAGCTGGACTTATAAGAGATTTAAACAATCCTTTAGCTACAAGATTTGAACTAAGGTCTCCAAATCCACACACAAACACCTATCTTGCCATGGCTGCATGCTACATAACCATGCTGGATGGCGTGTATTACGCTATTACAAACAATAAAACTGAAGATGAGCTATTAAATGAGTTATCTAAAAATCCTGGAGAGGAAGCTGGTTACCTTGAAACCTCAAGGTCTTACAGAACGGAATTAGATGTATTCGAAGATTTCACTGAAGAAGAAAGAAATAATTTCTTTGGAAAAGCACCAGCTACAGTATATGAAAATCTCACTGCCTTCGATAGATATCCTGACAAGCTTCAGGTGTTAAAAAGAGGCTCGGTGTTTACTGACAAAATTATAAATTCCTTTAGAACCACCGCTACAAACAGGTGGCTTACAGAGATTTCTAACAGAATTTTAAATAATTACATTGATGAAATCAGATCCTATAAGGCTCTCCATTCACTGGATAAGGCTTTAGACTTGGATATCTCCAGTTGGATGGCAATAAATGAACTTCGCCACTACATCATGAAGGATTCATACACTACTAAGAGCCTCTTCACAAAAATAAAGGAGGCTGCTGCTTCAGAAAACTACCACAAGGTTTCAGAGCTACAGCTGGAACTGGATGAAAAGATGACAATCCTCAGGAAGCTTTATGTATCCTACAAAAAGAATTTATTAGATATATAAGTTTTGAAAAATTTATTTTATTTAAATTTAAATCAGAAAATTCTCCGGAATTTCTATAATTAATTTACAAAAAAGAAAACTCCTTGCAGTAGTTTTCTTTTTTTTGCAATGGTAATTTAAAATTATATTCTCAAAGTTTGTCACTTGTCACGTGCCTGGCACCGTTTTTCATATACTGTAAGAAAGAGAAAATAGAGGTGTATATCATGGATTTCAGGCGCTCTTTATCCTCCATAGGAAGAGCATTAAAAAATAGCGGCGAAAGAACTTGGAAAAAATCTACAGTTTTACTGGATGTTTCACGAATAAATATATTGATAGCTTCTAAGGAAAAAGATATTGAAGATATATATATTATCATTGGAAAGAATATTTATGAGAAATATGGCAAAGATTTTAATAAGCACAAAGACTTAAGAGAATTAAATGATTTAAAAGAATTATTTACTGAGATAGCTATCATAGAAAAAGAAATTAAAAAACTTAAGAAAAAAATTTCCCATATTAAAGACCAGAGAATATGCCCTTATTGCGGCGAAATCACAGAAAATAAATCTAAATTCTGCTTAAAATGTGATAAGATGTTGTGATTTTCTTCTATTTTATCGGATTTTTAGAGATTATTTTCACAAAAGATAGTATAATTTTTATGAGGTGTATTGTATGAGACTAGTCCCCATAGAAAGTATCCGAGAAGGCAGTTATCTTGCACGCAGTATATTTGACGAAAATGGAAGAATACTTCTTAAAGAAGGAATCAAGCTCACTTCTGCCATATTAAATCGTCTTAAATGTATTCATATTTATTCTTTATATATTAAAGATGAATATAGTGAAATAGAAATTGAAGATATAATCAGGCCGGAACTTAGGCAAAAATCTATCAAGACTATAAAAGAAACCTTTTCAAGCATTGAAAGACTTCAGGATAGGCTCCACAGTAATAGCATCCCTAAAAGCAAACAATTTTCCTTATTAAAACAAAGAGAAGAATATTTTTCTTCTATTTATAAATTAGCTGAAGATCTCATCGAAAACGTTCTCTTAACTAAATCCATTATGGTTAATCTGGTAGATATTAAAAGCATGGATAGCTATACCTATCAGCATTGTGTAAATGTGGCGGTATTATCATTAGTTTTAGGCATAGGGCTCCAGCTTAATAAATATGAATTGAGAGATTTGTGCGTTGGTGCTCTCATACATGATATAGGTAAGGTCTTTGTATCCAAAGACATTATTTTGAAAGAAGGTCCCTTAACTAACGAGGAATATATAGAAGTAAAAAAACATCCCCTAAAGGGTTATGAATACTTAAGAAACATTTACAGCATAACAAGTGCGGCAAGAATGGTAGTGCTCCAGCATCATGAAAGACAGGACGGAAAAGGATACCCTGAAGGTATCAGAGGAGATAAGATAAATAGACTGGCAAAAATCGTTGCTATCGCAGATGTATATGATGCCCTTACTTCTGATCGTCCTTATAGAAGAGCATTACTTCCCAATGAAGCCCTGGAATTTATAATGGCTAATTGTGATAGTATGTTTGATTATAATTATGTTTATGCCTTTTCAAAGATAATAATCCCCTATCCCAGAGGAACTATAGTTAAATTAAGCAACGGAGATATAGGGGTTGTGGAGGAGACTCCTTTGAATTATCCCTTGAGGCCGGATATTAAAATAATTAAAAGCTCAGATAAATCTAAGATAGGTTCTCTTCTAAATCTGGTAAAAGAACTTTCAGTAGTTATTTCTGATATAGAGTATAATTTTTAGGGTAGATATTAATATCTACCCTAAAAGATTACAGCTACTGCAAGTCTATGGGATGAACACACCCACATATATTAAATTTACCCTTAAATATTAAATTATTATATTTATAAATACTGTATTTACATAAACTGATAGGATATTATAAAGAATTAAGAGCAATGGAATTTCTGCTCAATATTTCATAGGAGTAAAATCTATTATTAGTAAACGGATTGGAGCGTATTATCTCTTCAGCTTCTGTTAAGTCTCTTGCCTGGAATATCATAGTCCCGCCATTCTTGTCCAGTCTTCCGGCACATGCTAGATATTTATTATAAATTGAATTTCTCATGTCATTAACTTTTTTGTCTTTAATTATGTCACTAGAAGTTCTGTCCATCTTATAATTAATCTTAACAAATATACCACCGGATTTTTTCATCTACGGTTCCTCCTCGTTATTTTAGAAGTTCACTATAATCTATTAATTATTACGAATTATTATTACAATTTTTAATATTTTCCCTGAACATCTGTTTGTTATATTTATATAATACCGAACGTATGTTTTTTTGTCAACATTTTATTAATAAAAACTGTACTTATATATAGCTTTATTATTATAATATAATAAAGCAGGGAAAGGTGGTGAGAATATAAAAAGAAATATTTTATTGCTGGTATGTTTACTTATTGTTTTCACATTTTCAGGATGTTCCTTTAAAAAGTCTTACCATAGCGCTTATCAAACTGAAGATAAAACCGCTACGGTGAAGGAAAAAATTAAACAGGATATAGAAGTTGGAACCATTTTTAAAGATATTGTTTATAAAACCGTTGATGATTTGGAACTAAAATTGGATTTATATACCCCATTAAAAGTATTACATAATACTTCACCAGTGGTTATGTATGTTCATGGGGGTAATTGGTTTTCCGGGGATAAGTCATTGCCTCATAATTTAGAGCCTGTTATAAATCAGGTCAGGGAAAGCGGCTATACAGTTATAAGCATCGAATACAGACTGGTTAATGACGAAATAAAATACCCTGTTCCTGTTATGGACACGAAGGATGCACTTAGATGGGTTTATAAAAATTCAGATAAATATAACCTGGATACCGATAATATAGGAATTTTAGGAGTATCCTCAGGAGCTCATTTAGCTATGCTTTCCGCTTACAGCAAAAGCACTGATTTTATAGGCAGCAAAGAGCTTTCAAGCTATCCTTCTGATGTTAAATATGTGGTTGACTTTTTCGGACCTACCAAATTTGATGCCGATACCCAGCAATATTCAAAAAGTTCTGTTGAGCATCTTATGGGACCCTTTGCTAAAGATACAGAGAAACTTAAAGAAGCAAGTCCTATAAATTATATAAATTCAGCTTCTCCCCCTACTCTCATAGTCCATGGAGCTAAAGATACCGTAGTTCCTATACAGCAGTCTCAGGATTTATATTCTAAAGCAAGCTCTTTAGGATCAAAAGTGGACATGATACTCGTGGATAACGGAGAACATAACTTATCCGGAGCAAGTGCTATGGATATTCTTAAGACCCTTAAGTCGGTTTTTGACTTTATAAGCACAAATACCGCTAAATAGAATTTCACTGGCATTGTTATAAAAAAGGATAAAAGCTCATCTCTCTTCATAGGAGATGAGCTTTTTTGCATCTAATTTATTTATGATGATTTAATGAATCAATTGTTATATTTAAAATTAAAACTCTTTCTTATCCGCGTTTGTCAGGTATATAAAAGAATACACTGCTGTAATAATAAAAATTATAGAATTTATAAGGCTGTATCTTAGCAAAAAACCCTTATATGCAGCATTAATAAAACACAGCACACCGGTAGGTCCGGCTATGCCATATATACCTGCAGTTTTATTATGATAGCACAGGAAGGAGCTTAACAGTACCATACTGCAGAATATACAGTACATCACTGACTGTACTTCGGTATAATAAATATCTTTAAGGAATCCGGTTCTTATTAAACAGCTTAATATTATTAATATAGGAGTAATTAAATAAAGGTAAAGAAATCTTCTTATAAAAGCTTTGGTGAAAGAGTTTTTTCTCATAATAGCCCGCCTGACTATAGCTAATTAACAAGCCTCTTTTGGGAATTTTTAATTATCTCTTCTGGATAGCCAAGATATTTGAGAAGCTTAATAGCATTTCTTGTAGGAGATACCCCTTTCTTAAGCTTGTAATCGAAACTTATTCCCTCAGCATCATCCACTTCCTCACTGAAATAGTAAGGAACATAGCAATCTGAGGTCAATTCTGTAAGCTCCAGATCATGGGTAGCTACTATAGCATATGCATTATGCTTCATAATATAATTAAGTATCTCTGCTGAAGCTGCAATCCTTTCTGCAGGGTTTGTGCCTCTGAAAATCTCATCTATAATACATAGACATCTTATATTTCCCTTTACTTTATTTATTATTCTAAGTACAGCCTCTGCTTCACCTAAATAGTAGCTTTTCCCCTGAGAAATATCATCTCTAGGGCTTATAGAAGATACTATCTCCAAAATATCTGATTCATATTCCTCTGCTGTGACAAAATCTAAAGTTTGTGCCGTTATGGCATTAATTCCTATAGTTCTTAAAAATGTAGATTTCCCTGACATGTTTGATCCTGTAAGGATTATACCCTTGCTGTTTATTTCTATTGAGTTTGGTACCCCGCCTATAATTAGAGGATTAACCGCTTCCCTCAGCCTAAACCTGCCGTCTTTAGTAAACTGAGGAGCCGCATAATAATCTAAAGTATTTTTATAAACAGAGGTGGAAATTAAAGCATCTATTTCTCCTATGATATTGTAAATGCTTTTTAAATTCTTTTGAGATTTTTCTATTTTGTTCATTACTTTATAATAGCTTCTTACCTGAACAAGAAGCATAATATTAATATAATCTCCTATTACATCCAAACCCTCTGTTCTTCCTATAGAAGATGAATTTTCTAATATAGTATCACAGGTCTTTTTGTTTCTAAGGAGCTCCTCTCTATATTCTTTTAGCTCCTCCATGTCAAATTTACAAAAGGAGGTGACAAAGGTGGCAATGGAAGATAAATAGTTTATAGAAAGCACTCTTTCGTTTATTTTCTTGTTTATCCTCTTGTGCACAGACATGTTTATTATAAACATCAGCATAAAGGCAAATACAGCTTTATTTCCATATAAAAATATAAGTCCCCCGGAAAGCAATAGCAAAAAGGCAAGTATATCAAAAATAAACTTACTCATATATTTATGTTCACTTTCATAAATAAACTCCGCTATGTCTCCTTCATGCTGCCTCCCCAAAAGAGCTAAGGCTTTTCTTATCTTTTCCCTTGAATCCTCGTCCTTTTGAAAAAATTCTATTATCCTTCCTCTTTTACCAATTTCAACAGCGCTGGTCAAAGGCATTCTCAGCATTTCATAAAGCTTCTGCTCTCCAGGGGTTGTTAAGGTAAAGTCCACTTCCTTATAGAAACTGTCCATCTCCAAATCTCCCCAGGTCTGATCATCTATGACCACATTCTTGCCCTCATGGGTGTTTTTATCATAATTAAAAAGCTTGCTAATAGTTTTAAAGTTTCTCTTTCTGTTTTTCATTTCTTCTAAAGAAAGTTGAAGGCTGCTTAATTTAGCTTTTCTATTTTGATAATTTATAATTACTATAACGGACATAACTGCTGCAAAAAATACCGCACCATAATGCCATCCCTCACTGAACAAATAGTTTCCCACACCTATCTCCCCCTAAACATTTTACTTATCCCCAAGAATGTCACTTGTCAGGTGCCAGTCACTTGGGAATAATTGTATATACATATATAATTAAAATTATACACTTTACTTTAAGGTTCATCAATATAACCAGAAAAATCCGGGAAGGTTTGGGTTTAAGCCCTATCCTTTCCGGATTTTTAAGGTTTAAGTGGTTTGTTAATAAAGATTTATTCTTAAAGGTTTTTAAGGGTTATATATAGCTTAGTTCTCTAAAAAACCTATTTCTTAATAAACTTATCCATTTACAATTTCTCCACCGTTTACGTGGATTACCTGACCTGATATATAAGAAGCAGCATCTGAAGCTAAGAATACATAAGCCTGTGCAACCTCAACAGGCTGTCCTGCTCTCTTCAAAGGTACATCCTTACCGAAGCTTGATACCTTTTCCTCGTCAAAGGATGCTGGTATAAGAGGTGTCCAAATTGGACCTGGAGCCACCCCGTTTACTCTTATTTTTTTGCTGGCCAGCTGTCCTGAAAGGGATCTTGTAAAGGCTAAAATTGCACCTTTTGTGGAGGAGTAATCCAAGAGAGCCGGGCTACCTCTGTAGGCCGTTACTGATGTAGTATTTATAATGCTGCTGCCCTCCTTAAGATGAGGCAATACAGCCTTTGTTATATAAAAAGTTCCGAAGACGTTAGTCTTGAAGGTTCTTTCCAACTGCTCTTTTGAAATATCAACTATACTCTGCTGCTCATGCTGTTCCGCAGCATTATTAACAAGTATATCGATATGTCCATATTCTTTCACTACTTTATCCACTGCTTCTCTGCAGAAGTCTTCATCTCCTATATCACCTGATATCAGAAGGCATTTCTTACCTACTTCCTCTATATGCTTTTTAGTTTCCTCAGCATCGGATTTTTCATCTAGGTATAAAACGGCGATATCTGCTCCTTCATAAGCAAATGCTACTGCCACTGCTCTTCCTATTCCGCTGTCTGCTCCTGTAAGAAGTGCCACCTTTCCCTGAAGTCTCCCTGAGCTTTTATTATAATTTATATCTTCAAATATTGGTTCCGGATGCATTTTATTTTCTATCCCCGGCTGCTTTTCCTGTTTCTGAGGAGGCTGACTCGTAGGGAATTTTTGTGAAGTCTCCTTATTCATCGCTATCTCTCCTTTCTTCATAAAAACACTATATTTTAGTATTTTGTTTTCTGTAATGTAATATACAGCAATTAAGCTTACATATATTTTATATGAGTGTAATTAATATTCGATATACAATCTGTTTCCTTTCTGTATAGATTTCCTATACTTTTTATAAATTCTTAATAGAATATTTTTAAATGGAGAGAATGCTATGAGTAAAGTAGTGAAAAAGCCGTATATAATCAGAGAAAAGATATTATTTATAATTTTGCTTCTGATAATTTCCGTTTTTAGATTTATTGAAATAAATTCTTCCAAAAGCATATTAAATAACCAACCCACTTCTATAACCCCTTCTTCTAACATCATTGAAAATTCAAATACTGCCGGCTCAAGGGAAGAAACTGCCGAACCCGTCCCTGAAAAACGTTTTAAAAACATCTATACTATAAAACAGATACTTAATGAAAACTTAGATTATAAAGCCTTTCTTACCTTTGACGATGGTCCAAGCCGTAATACTGAAGAGATATTAAAAATATTAAAAAAATATAATATAAAAGCAACCTTCTTTATAGTAGGTAAAGCTGCAGAAAATCAAAGGCATTTGGTTAAAAAAATTCATTCTCAGGGACATTCTATAGGAAACCACAGCTACAGCCACAATGTTCACTATAAAAGCTTTTCTCCGGAGAAATTTTTGGAGGATATAAATAAAAACGATATGCTTCTTAAGGATATACTGGGTAAGGATTTTAAAACAAACTTAGTAAGATTTCCGGGAGGTTCTTTTAATCTGCCAAGTTACAAAAACAAATTAAAATCTGCAGGCTATGAAGATATTAATTGGAATGCCTCAAACGGAGACACTGCTTCTATAAGAGTTCCTACAGAAGTACTTTTAAATAATATATATACTGAAACAGAAGCTATAAATCGCAGGAAGCAAGGCCACAGCCTTGTAATTTTGATGCATGACTTACCTACTAAGGAAACTACGGTAGAAACTCTTCCCAAAATAATAGAATATTTGAAAAATAAAGGATATGAATTTTGTATAATTAGTGAAAATAATTAACTTTATGTATATTCTGTCTTATTATGTTGATTGGTTTACTGCTCAATGCTATAATTTCCATATAATTTTAGTACGGTTTAAAGTACTTAAATTACACGGGGAATTATGTAACGACATTTTTATTTATGTAATTTAATATGTCGTCTTGTGTCAGGCATGAGGGAGATTTAAGGGGAAAGATAGCTATGTCTTTTTCTATATTTTTTTCTCATGTCTTTTATTTTTTTCTGCTTTTGGGAATGATAAGCATATGTCATTTCTTAAAGTCATTAATATAAAATTTAACTTAATAAATAAGGAGGTTTTAACATGGCATCATCACGTAAAGGATTTGGTATGCTTCAAAAAATCGGAAGATCCTTAATGCTGCCTGTTGCCCTTTTACCTGCTGCCGGGATACTTCTGGCCTTTGGTAATCTGTTTCAAAATGAAGCTTTTCTGGCAAAGGTACCAGCATTAAATGTATTTTGGTTTCAGCAGATTGCAAGGGTAATTGAACAGTCCGGAGGAATAATATTTGATAATCTTCCGCTTTTATTTGCTGTAGGAGTTGCGGTAGGCTTTGCTGAGGGTGAGGGAACCGCAGGACTTGCAGCTATTGTAGGATTTTTCATAATGAATGTAACTATGGGTCTGGTTGCCGGGGTTACCCCTGAGGTTATAAAGGGAAACCCAGCTTATGCCAGTGTGCTTGGAATACCTACCCTTCAAACCGGGGTATTCGGAGGTATCATCATAGGAGTTATTGCAGCTCTTTTATATAAAAGATTCTATAATATTGAGCTCCCCTCTTATCTTGGATTTTTTGCTGGTAAGAGGTTCGTGCCAATAGTAACTGCCGGAGTTTCAGTGCTTATAGGCTTGGCTATGGTAGTTGTATGGCCTCCTATTCAGAATGCTCTCTTCGTCTTCTCAAGAAGTATGATAGATACTAACAGAACTATTGCAGCATTTATATTCGGAGTAATAGAAAGGTCCTTAATTCCTTTCGGGCTTCACCATATTTTCTATAATCCCTTCTGGTATCAGTTTGGAGAATATGTAAACAAAGCTGGAGAACTAATTTTAGGCGATCAAAAGATATTTTTTGCCCAGCTTAAGGACGGGGTTCCCTTTACTGCAGGTACCTTTATGACAGGAAAGTTTCCTTTTATGATGTTTGGTCTTCCTGCTGCAGCATTAGCTATGTATCATGAAGCAAAGCCTGAAAACAAAAAGATTGTAGGAGGACTTCTGGGTTCAGCAGCCTTAACCTCTTTTCTTACAGGAATTACTGAACCAATTGAGTTTTCCTTCCTATTTGTGGCTCCTGTATTATTTGCTATACATACAGTCTTCGCAGGTCTGTCTTTCATGATTATGCAGATATTAAATGTTAAGATAGGAATGACCTTTTCAGGAGGAGTGATAGACTATATCCTCTTTGGAGTGGTCCCTAACAGAACAGCCTGGTGGCTGGTTATTCCTGTAGGTCTTGTCTTTGCAGCGATTTACTATTTTGGATTCAGATTTGCCATAAGAAAGCTTAATTTGAAAACTCCAGGAAGAGAAGATGCCGCTGAAGGAACAAAATCAAATAAATCTCAGAAAGGCTCTAGCATTGCAGTAAATATATTAAATGCCTTGGGAGGGGAAGAAAATATTAAAAATCTGGACGCTTGTATTACAAGGCTGAGAGTTACTGTAAACAATTCTAAAAATGTAGATAAAGAAGAGCTTAAGCGTTTAGGAGCTTCCGGAGTCCTTGAGGTTGGAAATAACATTCAGGCTATATTCGGCCCTAAATCAGACAATTTAAAAACCCAAATAAAAGAAGTTATGGCAGGAAATATTCCAAAGGAACCGATAGAAAGCCCTGAAGAGGAAGCCGATGCTGTTTTAAGTGGTGTTCCGGAAAAAATAGCACTACCCTTAAGTGGTAAGATAATTGATTTATCAGAAGTTCCTGATGAGGTATTTTCTCAAAAGATGATGGGCGACGGCTTTGCTGTAAATCCTGAGGAGGGATTAGTGGTTTCTCCGGTAAACGGAAGGATAACCACCTTATTCCCAACCAAGCATGCAATAGGAATAACCTCAGATACCGGATTAGAACTGCTGATTCATATAGGAATGGATACCGTCAATTTAAAAGGCGAAGGCTTCCAGGCTCTGGTATCTCAGGATGATGCAGTGGAGGTGGGTCAGCCTCTTATGAAATTTGATATAGGTTTACTCTCATCCAAGGTTCCTTCTGTTATTACACCAGTGGTATTTACAAACCTTTCAGAAAATCAGATTTTAGATATAAAGTTTGGTAGTACCGGTAAAGCCGGTGATGTAGGCTTTATAGAAGTTAAAAATAAATAGTTTTAGTTAAATTCTTTATATTAAAAACGTCAAGAATGTCCCGTGTATGACACGTGACATTCTTGACGTTCTTCATATTAAAATATAATATTTTTTACTTTGTTAATATTATAGGTTCATTGTTATGAACTACCACTGTGTGCTCAAACTGTGATACCCAGCTTCCATCGGGAGTTACCAGAGTCCAGCCGTCTTCAAGCTCCTGTATGTGCTCCGCCTTAGTGGAAATAAAGGTCTCAATAGCTAAAACCATGCCGTTTACCATCAGCTCATCATTTTCCTTATGATAAAAGTTAAATATATATTGAGGTTCATCATGAAGCTTTTTTCCTATTCCATGCCCTGTAAGATCCCTTATCACTGTAAATCCATTGTTTCTTGCTTCATTAAATATCGCTCTTCCTATCTGATTTACTTTGCTTCCGGACTTAGCTTTTGCTATACCCTTATAAAGAGCATCCTCAGAACATTTTAACAGTTTTTTTATCTTGTCGGGAGCTTCACCCACAATTGCTGTGCTCCTGTATCAGAATAATAGCCATCTAAAACCGCTGATACATCTACGTTAACCAAATCTCCCTCCTTTATTACTCTGGAGCCTGGTATTCCATGAGCCACCTCATCATTTATGCTTATGCAGGTATAGCCTGGATACTGGTATTCTGTTATAGGAGCAGATTTAGCACCGTAGGAATCTAAAACCTCTTTGGCTATCATATCCAGTTCCTTAGTGGTAACTCCGGGCTTAATAGCCTTAAGCATTTCTTCTCTTGCCAGCGCTACAACCCTTCCTATTTTCTTTAATCCTTCCAATTCTGCTTCATTTTGAATTATCATGATATCCCTTCTTTACTGAATTTATTTATTGATTTTGATTATATCTATTGAGTTTATGCTGTGATTGTATTAATTAATTATATAGTTTACAAAAAATTATTTTACTTAATTAGCGCTCAACACTCTATATAACAGCACTTGTGCTTCTACTTATCTATATTATCACTTTATAGTATTTCTCTCAACCTAACAAAATTTTCATATATTAATGTATAATTTTTTGTTTTTTACCCATTACTATTAGTATATAAATCATACGACTTAAGGAGGACTATAAATGAAAAACCTATTATCTTTAGCATTGGTAATTTTGTTGTCTTTAGGAGCAGCTGGCTGTACCTGTGGCAGCAGTAATCAAGGCAACACAAATACCGGTGGCAATCAGGGAAATACTTCAGGAAATCAAGGAACCACTACATCAGGAAACTATAAGGACGGAACCTATACCGGAAAAGGCGACCCTTGGGAATTCGGTTCTGAAGAAGCTGTAGTAGAAGTTAAAAACGGCAAAATAGCCTCAATAAACTTAAAAAGACTAGATAAAAATGGAACTGAGGTTAATTATGAAGATTGGAAAGGCCAAGAGGTAAACGGAAAGGTTTATCCAAATTTAAAACAATATAGAATAGATATGGCAAATAAAATGATAGAAAAACAAAGCTCTGAAGCAGATACTATCTCCGGTGCTACAGTGAGCACAAAAAACTGGAAGGTAGCTGTAGACCGCGCTCTTCAGCAGGCTAAAAAATAGTCTCTGCTTATAAATAACAACCAATAAAACATGATTTCTATAACCGTATATTAAATTATAATTAAAAGGCCATGAGAAAGAATAACTTCTTATCTTATGGCCTTTAACTCATATATTTTTTATATTAAAATCCTAGTTTAAATCTTTAATAGTCTTTTTTCAGCTTGAGACTTTCTTTTTATCTTGATTCTGAAGGCAAAATATACTGCAAGAAGCAGAGCCGTTATTCTTTGATCATAGCTTTTTTAATCACTCAATGGACTGAATATTTGAATTACAAAGCTCATCTAATTTAATCAATATATTTCTGTACTTTTTGTCTATGAAACTATTGTCATACAGTTCCTTATAGCTCACCTTTTCTATATCCCATGCTAATATCTCTGTATAATGACTTACATACAGCTTTTTTACAAAGCTTTTATAGCCTTCAATAAGCCTTTTTTCATAATCCTCTTCTGCATATTCATGTTTATTTTGCAGGGTTATGTGATTTATAGTTTCAATGATTCCAAAGAGCTGATAGATGTAGCTTAATTCCTCTAACTCATAGCTGTGGCTTAATGCTGCTATAACTGCTGAGTACCTTTTGTTCAGAGGTATTAAGATCTTGTATACCTCCCCGCCGCTTTCATATTTATTCATTGTCCTTATGCTTTGATAAAGAGCTGTGCATATATCCAGCCTTATTATATTGGCATATTCGCAGAGCTTCTTATGCTGAAACATTTTTTCATATTTTATGTTTTCATATAATATTTTCTTTTGTTCAGCAAGGTTTATTTTGGTGTTTTTCATGGTTATTATCCATGTGCAGTAAGCTCCTAAAAGGGATCCTATAATAATAGCTCCTGCAGATATGAAGGTATTCAATATTGGAGCAGGCATATTTTTAAACAATCCTCCCTCTCCTTTCAAGGTTATACTAATCAAAGTAAAATTATTTTATCAATAAGAGGGAGTAATTATTCTTAAATTATATTATCTGCTCTGCTAAGATAATTTCATAAACACAACTAATCGGAGGATTATTATTAAATTATATTATCCTTGCAAACTTTAACTTACCTACCTGCAGCACATCCTGGGAGTTTAATTGGGATTTATCTGAAGCCTTTTCACCATTTATCTTAACTCCACCCTGTTTTATAAGCCTCTTTGCTTCACTTTTACTAGGAGCAAAGCCTATTTCAACTATTATGGAGGCTAAATCCTTAGAGGTATCTGCATGAAACTCTTCTATATTTTCAGGAAGAGCTTTTCTTTGAAATATATTTTTAAAGTTTTCTTCTGCTTGCTCAGCCTCTTCTCTGCTGTGATATAGTGTTACAAGCTCTTTGGCTAAAAGCATTTTAATGTTCCTTGGATTTTCTCCATTATCCAGCCTGCTCTTTATAGCTTCTACTTCATCAGGGTGAATGTCTGTAGCTAATTCGAAGTATTTTATCATCAGCTCATCAGGTATGGACATGGCTTTTCCATATATATCCTGAGCGCTTTCCATTATACCGATGTAATTTCCAAGGCTTTTGCTCATTTTTTCTTTGCCGTCCAATCCTTCTAAAAGAGGCATGAATATTGCCACCTGAGGTTCTTTTTCAAAGTCCTTCTGCATAGTTCTTCCCATCAAAATGTTAAACCTCTGATCTGTTCCTCCAAGCTCAATGTCTGCTTCAACGGCTAATGAGTCATAAGCCTGCATAAGAGGGTAAAAGAATTCGTGTATTCCTATGCTTAAATTATTCTCAAATCTGTTTTTAAAATCTTCCCTCTCCAGCATCCTTGCTACTGTGTATTTAGAAGTTAATTCTATTATGTCCCTGAAGTTTAAAGTCTCAAGCCACTCACTGTTAAATCTTACCTCAGTTTTACTTAAGTCTAAAATTCTGAATATCTGCTCTTCATAGGTCTTAGCATTGATAAGCACCTGTTCCTTTGTAAGCTGCTTTCTTGCTTTGGATTTACCCGTTGGATCTCCTATCATTCCGGTAAAGTCCCCGATTATTATAACCGCTCTATGACCTAAGTCCTGAAGCTGCTTGATTTTTCTCAGTACTACAGCATGGCCTAAATGTATATCCGGCGCTGAAGGATCTAAGCCAAGCTTTACTGTTAAAGGTTTATTTTCTTCCACAGATTTATGAAGTTTCTTTTTAAGATCCTCCAGGCTTATTATCTCATCTGCTCCTTTTCCTATAATCTTAATTTGCTCTTCCACTGATTTCATTTATACTTCCTCCTTAGAAACTTAATTTTATTTAATAAATCAAAAAAGCCCTCATCCTCTGGCATAAAAGCCAGAGGACGAGAGCATATAATCCCGTGTTACCACCTCAATTTATTGATGCTTCGCAGCACCAACCTCTTCAAGTACGATGCTTACGCATGATACTCTAGCATTATAAGGGATGCAGGGAACCCATAGCAGCCTACTTGTCTTAAAGACTTTTGGTACTTCACTCGAAGCTGTATTCAAAACATTCTCTTTTCTTCCTTTCACCAGCCGGAAGCTCTCTGTAAAAGATAAATATTTCTACTCTTTCTTGTCATCGTGTTTAACTTTATTAGATTATTTATGATTATAGAACCCTATTTCCATTCTGTCAACCTGATTTTTCGAAATTTTTATCAAATGAAACTTTTAAAAACACTCATTCTATAGTAATATCTACAAAATCCTCGCCTAGTCTTCAAATATATCAACAACTTGTCCATCTACTTCTCCTAAGTCTAAACCCAGGAGTTTTGCAAAGGTAGGACCTTCATCTACTATACACATGTCCTCAATATGTACTCCTTGTTTTACTCCTTTTCCCGCAGCTATAAACACAGTTCTATAATCCTCTTTGTCAGGATCAAAGCCATGCATGCCGACGTAGTATTCAGAATCATAAGGATCGAAATCATTAAGATCAACCTTCTCCACCACCTGAGGTCTATTCCAGTGATAGCTGAAATAATATCCTATTTTTGCTTCCACCATGAATTCAAAATCACCAGTAACCCTTTTATTCTTTAATTCTTCCTTAGTATAAATCTTTTCCACCCCTGAGCTTTTATCTTGGATTAAAGCTTCTATTATTTTCACAACCTTTTCTCTGGCTTCATCATCCTGAGAGTCTTTTAAAAATATCTGGGCAGATCCGTCGCAGTGGCTGCAGTAAGCTCTCCATGCAGTAATTTCATCTTTAGAATTCACCTCTATAAGTCCCGCTTCCCTAAAGGCCGAATTTAAAGATATTCTGTGGTCTACATCTATAAAGGCATGATCCCCCAGTACAACAAAGGTAGATTTATCATATATTCCAGCCTGCCTCGCAGCTTCTATAATCTCACCTATAGCCTTATCAGTATCTATTAATGACTGCTTTACATAGTTATGAAAGGCTCCATACTTGTGCCTCCAGTGATCAACATCAGTAAGGTGAACCATCATTAAGTTTGGCTTTTTTCTTTTTATCATATATTTAGCTGCTTTAACAGTAAAAGTATTTAAATAAGGCTGCTTTTTCCCCTTAAGAACCTTTCCGTATAAAGCTGCAGCCTCTAACGCAAACTTAGGTGTTCCGTACTTCAAAATCAAAGGTACCTGGCTTTCTCCTTCTTTAATGGGCCATATTTCAGGAATGTTATATTGTATATTTGCCCCTGCCATAACAGGCCAGAAAAGGGAGCCTACTTTAAAACCTTTCTTTACTGCCAGATCATAAAGCTTAACGCTTTTATTATCCCTGCAGTACCAGTTCCATTCCGGTGATTTTATTCCAGGCTGAAACTTTTCGTTATTATAAACCCCATGCTTATCGGGATAATTCCCTGTAATAATACTGGAATGGCAGGCGTAGGTAACGGAGGGATAAATGCTCTTAACCTTTTCAGAATACGCACCTTCAGAGATTAACTTTTTTATATTAGGCAGCTCATTCAGCATTTCCAAATCTCTGCTGTGAAATCCATCTAAGGAAATTATTATAAGATGCTCTGTTAATGCTTCCTTTAACGCCTTCTTATTCTTTATATCTTTATTAATTTTATATGCTGCTCCTGCGGCCACTGCTGCTCCTGCCGCCGCTGCAAGAACCTTTTTTCTATCCGACATATATTCACCTCAAAATTATTATTTAAATAAAATTATAAATATGGTGCCAGGCACCTGACAAGTGACAAATTATTAAATTAATAATAATTACATATTCATTATATAATTAAATTTATTAAATAGCATTCCAAATAATGGTGTGGTTAAGAAGAATACAGCATAAAATAAAAACCGTCCTTTGCAGGACAGCTTTTATGCAGATAGAACCGTATCCATTATTTTAATTGTTGGATAGCCTATACAAACACTATACACATGGAAGCAGGCAAATAATACAAGCATCACTATTAAGGCCATCTGAACAGCTTTAAAAGCTCCCTGCCGGTTTTCCGGTTTCACAAAGAGGCAGGAAAAAGCCAGTGCCGCCATAGTCAGCCATGCAAAATATCCTGAAATGCTTCCTGCACCGGCAAGATAATATCCATGTATAAAGCCGGTTATAAGAGCCAGTATTCCAGTAATCTTATGAACTTCCTTCATAACCTTGACGGTTTTTTCTTTGCCGATAATTTTAAAGATATAATAGGATACAGATATCATAGCAAAAAGAAATGAAGCTGCCCCCAAGATTTTCAAAAGAGTCAGTGACATATACCCTCCTAAAAATAATATTGATATTAATTATATATTCAGGCATGTCCAATTTAATTCTTGAAGCATAAAAAATATAAAGGTTATAAAGCTTATCTCAATAAAGCTCTATAACCCCTAATTAATAGGTAAATTACCATTCAAGGTTGTAACCTTTAATTAATAAGTGAACTATTATAAAAGGTAACAGCCTTGAATTAATATATAAATCACTATACCAGGTGCTTGTTAAACCATTCTATAGCTTCTTCCACCATTGCAATGGTGACATAGTGGTTTAATCTTGGATATCTTACGAATTTTATATTCTCCGAAGCAGCCTTATAAGTATTCAATATTTCCTTATAAAAATATTCCTGGCTTTCTATAGAAACCACTGCATCCGCTTCTCCATGAAGCATCAATACCGCTCTGTCCTTGAATTTGTCTTTATTATTTACAGGATCATAGCTTTTTAGCTCCTCCAGATGTTCTTTTGGCACAGTAAATCCGCTGTTAAGGGAGGTAAGAAATATATTTTCCGCCTTTTCATAAGCAAAGGAACCATTGATATTAACTATAGCCTTCACTTCCGGATGTTTTATGAATATACCTGCAGCACTAAAGCCTCCCATGGAATGTCCTATAACTCCGATGTTTTTTTCATCTCCTCCTAAGCTCCTTACAGCCTCGCAGAGTAGGGTTTCTGATTCTTTTATATTGTTAAAAACTATATTCCAGAAATATTTTGCGGCATTATTGGGATCTTCATAATCAATACTTCCTCTTTCTCCATGATATGCAGCATCAGGAATAATTACCATATATCCATATAAAGCTAAGGTTTCTCCCAGCATGGTATGATTCTCCTTTTTAGAAGACCAGCCGTGATATAAAAGGATAGTTTTAAGCTTTCCTTCAGCTTCTCTTGGCTTTATAACTATACAGGGTATTCCGGAAAGAATAATTTTTTCAATATTCAAGTATTCATTATTAAGCAATTTCTATGTCCTCCTTAAAGCTTAGAATCCTCTACTGAGTCCAGATATTCCTTTATTGGACCCATAACGCTGTGAATACACCCATCTTTAAAAGGTGAAATTAAATTTGCAAGCTCTACCAGCTCCAGGAAGGATCTGCTTCCTCCTGCCTTGCATAAGGTTAAATAATCATTCCATGCAGCGTCTCTGTTTTCCCTGGATTTTTTCCAGAATTGTAAGGAACATATTTGAGCCAGGGTATAATCAATATAGTAAAAAGGAGTTCCAAATATATGCCCCTGTTGATACCAGAAGCCTCCTCTTTCTAAATAGTCATTGCCGTCATAATCTCTGTGAGGAAGGTACTTTTTCTCAATTTTTCTCCATTTTGCCTTTCTTTCTGCAGGGGTCATGTCAGGATTTTCATATACCTCATGTTGGAATTCGTCCACGGTAACCCCGTAAGGAATAAAGGTTAAGGCGCTCATTAAATGATTAAACTTATATTTTTCAGTATCCTCCTTGAAAAATAAATCCATCCAGGGCCAGGTAAAGAACTCCATGCTCATGGAATGTATTTCACAGGCTTCGAAGGTTGGGAAGTGATATTCAGGAAGCTCATAATCTCTGCTGCTGTAAACCTGGAAGGCGTGACCAGCTTCATGGGTAAGGACATCTATATCTCCTGAAGTACCATTAAAGTTTGAAAATATAAAAGGTGATCTATAGTCAGCTATATAAGTACAGTATCCGCCGCCGGCTTTTCCTTTTTTATTCACTAAATCCATAAGCTCATTGTCTACCATAAAGTTAAAGAATTCTTCAGTTTCCGGTGACAGCTCTGAATACATCTTTGCTCCATTTTCTATTATCCATTCCGGATTACCCTTTGGAATAGCATTACCGCTGTTAAAGGCCAGAGCTTCATCATAAAAATACAACTTATCAAGCCCAAGTCTCTTTCTCTGTCTTTCTCTTAATGCAGTTGCTTCCGGAACTATATTTTCTAAAACCTGCTTTCTGAAGCCTTTAACCATTTCCGCATCATAGTCTGCTCTCTTCATCCTAGCATAGGCAAGTTCTACAAAGTTTTTATATCCAAGCTTCTTGGCTATTTTAGTTCTTACTTTTACAAGCTCATCATAAATTCTATCAAGGTCAGCCTCTTTTTCCTTAAAGAATCCATATTTTGCTTCCATGGCTTTTTTTCTTACCTCTCTATCCTTTGATTGAAGGAAAGGGTTAATCCGGAAAGGTTTCTTTCTTCACCCATAAAGTCAATCTTAGCTGAAGCGATAAGCTTTGTATATTCGCTGGAAAGCTTGTTTTCTGCCTGAAGGTCTTCTATAATCTCAGGCTTAAAGGTGTTGATCGTAAGCTCTGCAATGTTAAAAACCTGCTTTCCCCATCTTTCTTCAAGCTTATCTCTAAACTTAGAATTTACAATGCTTTTATAATACTCTGAAACCATACCCTCATATATAGGCATAACCTCATCAAGATAGTTTTGCTCATCTTCATAAAATTTATCTGTAGTATCTATAGTATGTCTTATGCCTATTATTTCCGCCATAGTTTCTATTCCGCTTCTCAGAGCGTTTATTTCCTCCATAATCTCGCTCTGCTTTTCAAAGGTAGAAGCACTGTTAAAATCCTTTAAAAGCCTGTTAAAGCTTTCTTCCAAGGCTTTAATGTCCGGTCTTTCATATCCAAGTTCACTGAATTTCATTTTATCGCCTCCTAAATTTATATATACTATAAATTATAGGTCTACTTGATTAATTTTACAATTGTGAATTATCAGTTATTAAATGTCACTTGTCAGGTGCCTGGCACCTGATATTTTCAGCATGTTTTTACTTCCCAAGTAGGTAGCCAAAAAGTAAGAACCATATATTAATATTATAAAGACAGAAATGCTGATGACGTTAGACAATATATTCATTTCTCCAAACTGCTGAACTACATCGATTATCACTTTAACTCCTACTATTGAATGAACAACAGCAAGACTTAGCGGCATCATAAAGTAAATTGCAATCTGAGTAAAAATAGATCTGTTAATCATTTTTTCTTCTACCCCTATCTTTCTGAGAAGTATATACCTTTCAATATTATCTGCAGCTTCTGACAGCTGTTGAAGGGCAAGCACTGCAGCACTGGTGATTAAAAATACTATACCAATATAAATAGATATATATGAAAGCATTATCTTCAAACCTGCGGATTGCTCATAAACCTGAAGCTTAGTAAAATAGTTGAATTTTACTCTACTCTTTTCCATTTCCCGTATAAACATTTCTTCATATTCATTATTTTTTTCTTTATAATTAACGGCAAGATGCTCGCTTACCGTGTTTAGTCCTGAAACCACTGAGTCCTGTACTACTATAGTACCAAAGTTCATCTTCATAGAACTGGTCATAATAGTATTATCCTGAATCTTTTCTTCCTTTGCCTTCAGCACTTTCCCGTTTATCTTTAGCTCTCCGATGTTTTTTAAAAAATAGTTTAAAGGCTTTTCCATCTCGCTAAAATCAGAATTTATTATAAACTGATTATTCTCAAGAGATACTGAAGATTTGCCCTGCATTTCAAGAAGCTTATTGTAATGTGAAAGTTTCATTATGCCCACTTCTAAGGTCATAAGCTTTTCAAGAAAATATTGATTTTTTATATCTTCAGTATCTCCCTTTAATAGTTTTCCATATGTGATACTTTTATCAGTATAATTAGCTGCACTAACATAGTCCTTTGCAATATTTTCAATGTTTATATTTTCTTTCTTAAAGGCTTCATATATACCTTTTACTGGAGTCCCTTCTCTGCTGATATATTCAACGCTTGCATCATAGGGTGTAACAGCCTCCAAATCACCGGTTAAAACCTCTGCCATACCCATACCGGTGGAAATAGTTCCTATAGTTATAAGAAGCATTATACAGATTATAGTCATAGATATATATGTGGTATTGATTTTGCTGTTAATCTGACGAAGAACAAACATATTTAAATTTTTAAGATAGAGCTTTTTATTTGACTGTATAACCTTTAACAAAAAACCTGACAGTGACATAAAGAACAGCAGGGTTCCCAAGGAGCCTAGCAATATTGACATAGTAAATTCCATATCCACCGTCATCATTTTATTTTTTATGATTAAATAATAAGCAGCACCTAGACAGGCTATACCTATAATAAACAATATAACGGAGATCCAAAGCTTTCTTATTTTAAGTCTTTCATTTTTCCTGTTTGCATTTATAAGATCTATAAGCTTGTATTTTGATATAGCTATAGTGTTAAATATCATAATAAATATAAACATTATTCCAAAGTACATTATGGATTTCCACAAAGCTTCCTGAGAAAATATAAACTCAAAGGTTTTTAACTTCACCTCAAAAATCTTAGCTGTAATTAAAGCCAATCCTTGAGAAGCAAAAATTCCTAAAGTAAGTCCCACAGCCAGGGACACCAGTCCTATAAAGAATGTTTCAACCATAAGAATCCGCGATATATGGCTTTTATCCATTCCCAAAGTCATATATATTCCCAGTTCTCTTTTTCTTCTTTTGATTAAAAACCTATTGGCATAAATTATTAAAAAGCCAAGTACCACAGATATGAAAACAGAAATATATCCAATGGTTTTAGATAAATTTTTCAGTATCTGCCTTTGAGAAGTAGATATCTGAAGCATGGCCTGTTGAGATTCTATAGAGTTAAAAACATAAAATATACAAACACCAAAGGTTAAGGTCACAAAATAAATAGCATAATCTCTTATACTTCTTTTAACGTTTCTTAAGGATAGTTTATAATACATTGCTGTTGTCACCTCCTAATAGAGTCACAACTTCGATTATCTTATTAAAAAATTCCTTGCGGGAATCCTTTCCTTTAATTATCTCATTAAATATTTTCCCATCCTTAATGAAGAGAATTCTCTTGCAGTAACTTGCTGTAAAGGCATCATGAGTTACCATAAGAATCGTGGCATGGAATTCTTCATTTAACTTTGCAAAGCTTTCTAAAAGCATTCTGGAGGATTTTGAATCCAAGGCTCCCGTTGGCTCATCTGCTAATATCAAAGAAGGATTAGTAACTATTGCTCTTGCACTGGCTACCCTCTGTTTTTCTCCTCCTGATATCTCATAAGGATACTTATTTAAAACATTTGTTATTCCAAGCCTTTCCGCTACAACCTTTATCCTACTGTTTATTTCTCCTGCGGGAACTTTTAGTATAGTCAAAGCTAATGCTATATTTTCAAAGGCAGTTAATGTATCTAAAAGGTTAAAATCCTGAAAAATAAACCCAAGCTCCTCCCGTCTGAATCTGGACAGCTTTTTAGAATTCATTTCCGTTATATCCTTTTCACCGATGTAAATATGCCCTGAGGTTACTGTGTCTATGGTAGAGATGCAGTTCAGCAGGGTGGTCTTTCCGCTTCCTGAAGCTCCCATTATTCCTATATACTCTCCCTTTTCCACCTGAAAGCTGATATTATCTACTGCTTTAGTAAGGTTTCCTTTATTTCCGTAATATTTTTCTATGTTTTCCACTTTTAAAACTGTACTCATTTTAATTCCTCCCTGTGATTAACTATCTATAGTCTAACTTCTTAAAAAATCCACTGCCATAGCTTTAAGTTACATGAACCTTACAAATTCGTAATATAAAAAGGCGTGTTAGTCCACGCCTATGCATACATATTGCTTTTGGGAAATACTATTTCCACCATAGTTCCTCGATTTTCTTTGGATTGAAGTTGTATATTAAGACCAAGCTTATCACAAAGCTTCCTGCATAAGTACAGTCCTAATCCTGTAGATTTGGCAGATCTTCTTCCGTTTTCCCCGGTAAACCCTTTATCGAAGACTTTATTTAAATCTTTTTCAGGAATTCCTATTCCATTATCCTCCAGTAATAATGAAATACTGTTATCCTTTTCTAAGGCTCTTATCCTTATTTTTCGTCTTTCTGAAGGTATTATTCCTTCCTTTTCAGCGATTTTCATATATTTTATAGAATTGCTCAAAAGCTGACCTAGTATAAAATCAATCCACTTAACATCCGTAAACACAAAAACATCTAAATTTTCTGTTTCAATACTGATTTTTTCTTCTATTAATGTCTTAGAATTCTTCCTTATAACAGCATTAACTATATCCCTCAGACTTGATTTTTTAATTATATAATCCTTCTCCACTGTATTGCTTCTAGAATAATATAAAACTTGTTCAACAAAGCCTTCTATTTTAACAAGCTCTTCATTTAGACTTGAAGAAACAGTGCTTTTATTGTTTTCCAGTATAAGCCTGCTGGAGGCTATGGGGGTTTTTATTTCATGCACCCAGGTTTCAATATATTCTCTGTATTCCTGAGTACTAATTTTATATTTTGCAATTTCATCATTCATGGATTTATTACTTTCCTTAAGACATTCATGCAAAATCCTTCCCTCTAGAAACGCAGGAGGCTCTATAACTTCCTGAAGTAGATACTTCTTATCCAGATTCTTCATACTTTTTTCTAAGTTTCTATAAAAGCTATACTTGCTGGTAAACTCAATAATCAAAGCAGAAGAAAAAGCTGTAAAATACACTGCTGATACAAAGAATATAGTATAAAAATTAAGATTTAAAAGATATAAAAGCATACTTACAAAAATAAGTGCACCTATATTTATAAAAATCCCTATAGATTTCTCCTTTAAAAAGTCCCATAAACTCATACTAAATATCCCTGTCCTCGTTTTGTTATAAGATAATTATAAACTCCTATTTCCTCCAATTTCTTTCTAAGTCTGTTAATATTCACCGTTAATGTATTGTCATCTACGAATTCATCAGACTGCCAGAGATCATTCATGATTTCGTCCCTGGGCAGAATAACTCCGCTATTTTTTATGAGAAGATTAAGTATTCTAAGCTCATTTTTGGTAAGCTCTACCTCTTTACCTTCATAACTTGCTGTACTTTTAGACAAATCTAATGTTACACCTTTATGAGTAAGAGTTTTTATAGTATCCATATTATAGGCTCTCTTAAGCAGTGAAGAAATCCTGGCAAGAAGTATTTGAGTATTGTAAGGCTTAGTTATAAAGTCATCTGCACCAAGATTCATGCTCATAAGCTCATCCATTTCGCTATCCCTGCTGGTTACCACAATTATAGGTATATGAGATTTTTTTCGAATCTCCCTGCATACATGATAACCATCAAAAAAAGGCAGATTAATATCAAGTAATACAAGCTGAGCATCGCTCTTCAGCACTTCCTCTACAATATTTTCAAATTCTTTAGATTCTATACACTTATATCCATATCTCTTAAGAAGAGTCATCAATTCAGTTTTAATTTTCAAATCGTCTTCCACAACAAAAATAGTCTGCATAACTACCTCCATTACCTCTTTATCCAACTTAATATTTACTTTACAAAATCATTATATAATAACCTCTAAACAGAATACAGTCCATATAAGCTATTACTAAGAATGTCACTTGTCAGGTGCCTGGCACCTAGTTGTAAATATTCCGTTTACAACAGCGGTTTCACTGATATTATCGGATTACAAATAGTATAATATTTTCAATAACACATTAAATAAGGAGGTTTTTCCATATGAATATAAATGCTATTGGTGCTTTATTTATTCTTTTTGTCATACTTTCTTTATTTGGAGCTGCAGGTACACTTCTCCTGTTTACGGTTAAAAGCGAAAAAGCATCAGATATTTTAATGATTGTTATGGCTTTATTTGCTATACTTATAGCCTTTTTATCCTCCAGCGGCCAGCCTGATAATTATGTTCTGCAAAGGATAATAGCCTGGGGTATAGGACTTTTAAGCCTAGGCGGATTAATCTTTAGATTTATCTTTAAGAAACCTCAGTTCATTGATAAATTACTTATAGCCTTATCAGTAATAGTAGGATTGTTGTATCTATTTTCTTAAAGGTACTGCATAAGCTTTTATGGAATTATTATTTATAAAAGCGCTATATCTTTCCCTATATAACTTAATCAAATATGTTATTCTTATAATTGAGTTTATAGCAGTACTATCCCCCTTCTTTCGCAGCTTTCAATTATATCTTCAGGCCATATTCCAGCCTGAACCTCTCCTATATGAGCCTTTCTTAGAAAGAACATGCATATCCTGGATTGCCCTATTCCTCCCCCTATGGTATAAGGAAGCTTACCCTCAAGAACTGCTTTATGATATTCTAAAGCAGCCCTGTCTTCACAGCCTGAAGCCTTCAGCTGGGATCTAAGGACCTTCTCATCAACCCTTACTCCCATGGAGGAAACTTCAAAGGCTTTCTTAAGCACAGGATTCCAGAATATTATATCTCCGTTTAAGCTCCAATCATCATAGTCCGGAGCTCTTCCATCGTGCTTTTCTCCTGAGTCCAGCACTTCTCCTATCTTCATTATGAATACAGCTCCCTGTTCCTCTGCTATTTTGTCCTCTCGCTCCTTTGAAGTAATAGAAGGATATCTATCTTCTAATTCCTGAGAGGTTATGAAAAATATCTTTCTAGGAAGTATTTCTTCAAACTGGGGATACAATTCAGTGACAAGAGCTTCTGTAGACTTAAAAACTTCATATATTCTGTTAACTGTCTTTATTAATATTTCTTCATTTCTCTCTTCTTTATCTATTACCTTTTCCCAATCCCATTGATCCACATATAAAGAATGAGTATCATCTAAATCTTCATCCCTTCTTATGGCATTCATGTCTGTATAAAGACCTTCCCCTGCTTTAAACTTATACCTTCCTAAAGCAATTCTCTTCCATTTTGCAAGGGATTGTACGACCTCAATAGCTCCTTCTTCTATGGATTTAGCATCAAAAGCAACAGGCCTTTCTACTCCATTTAGGTTATCATTAAGACCTTTTCCGCTTCTTACGAGTATAGGAGCAGATACTCTAATTAAATTTAATTTTTTTGAAAGCTCATCTTCAAAATAGTCCTTAATCACTTTTATAGCTATTTCCGTCTCAATTAAATTAAGGGTAGGACTATATCCTTCGGTTATTGTCTTCATATGTTTTTCCACATCTCATCTCTCCCTGCTATGAATTACTATATTTTAAAAATAAAAAAACCCTTCATCCTGTAAGGGACGAAAGGCTGTTTCTTTCCGCGGTACCACCCTGATTAGCATAAAGAGCTCACTTAACACAGTACGGAAGCTAAGTTCGATACTGGTCAGCTTTTAACAGTGCTGCTCCGTCTGAGTCTACTTTCCTTTAGGATTTCGGTCAGATACTTAGAGATGTTCTTCACTTTAAATTCCATTACCGGTCTTTCACCCTCACCGGCTCGCTTAAATTTCCCTTAAAGCTACTCTTCTCTTCATAGTATTTATACTGTTTATGGCTTTTAATAATTATTTTCATTCTATAAAACCAGGAATTTTATTTAACATTCGCATAAGTTAATGGTTTCCTATCATTATATTTCATCACTTTAATACAGTCAAGTGAATCTTTTCTTAAGATTTTATCTATATTGACAAGGGAATTTTATAATATTATAATTTTGTTACCGATAAACTAAATATAATTATTTACTACTGTGTATGCAGTTCAGAACCATGGCTTTAGCAGCAGCTGGTGCCATGGTCTTTTTTTATATATATGGCTATAAATTTACTATGGGTATTATATAGGGGCTTCCATTTGAAGTGTTTCTTATTATATCTACATCTATATCATACACTCTTTTTATATTTGATTTGGTTATTACCTTTGAAGGCTCCCCTTTATCAATTATGCTTCCCTTTTCTACAAGTATTATTTCATCGCTGTATAGGGAGGCAAGGTTCAAATCATGCATAACTGCTATGACAGTAACATCTTTTTTAAGGCTTTTAAATATATTTAAGAAACCAAGCTGATGCTGAATATCCAAATGAGAAGTAGGTTCATCCAATAAAATAATATCTGTATCCTGACATAAGGCTCTGGCAGCTATAACCCTCTGCTGCTCTCCACCGCTTAGGCTGGTTATCAGCTTATCCTTTATCTCCCAGGTGGAGGTAAGCCTCATAACCCTTTCTGCTATATCTTTATCCTCTTCGTTATAGTCTTCAAATCTCCTTTTAAAAGGAGTTCTTCCCATAAGCACTATATCATAGGCTGTAAATTCATACTCTATATTTATATTCTGAGGCACTACTGCCAATTTTTTAGATATTTCTTTATTGGATATTTTAAATATATCCTTATTTTCTATAAATACCGTACCTTTTACTACAGATAACATTTTGCTTATATTTTTAAGCAGGGTTGTTTTTCCAGAGCCGTTAGGCCCGATTATAGAATAGAACTTTCCCTTTTCAAAGTTAATGCTTATGTCTTTAAGTACAGGATTACTTCCGTAGCTAAAGAATAGTTTATTTATCTGTACAGATGCTTCCATAGCTACACCACCCTCTTTTTATACTTTAAAAATAAGAATATGAAATATGGTGATCCGATGAGTGCTGTTACTGCACCTACCGGAAGTTCTGCTGAAGGAAGTACGCTTCTTGCCAGAGTATCTGAAAATAAGAGGAACATAGCTCCCCCTAAGGCTGAAAAAGGGATAAGGTGCTTATGATTAGGTCCAAGCATCATCCTAAGCATATGAGGTATCAAAAGCCCAACAAAACCTATCACCCCGGAAAAGGCAACACAGGCAGCCACTATTAATGAGGAAACTACCACTATTATCTTTTTAACCTTCTCAACTTCTATCCCCATGCTTTTAGCGGACTCGTCTCCTGTAAGCATTAGATTTAAATCCCTGTAAAATAGATATATTATGAATATTCCTATGAGTATAAAAGGAGTTGTTACTATTATCTGCCTCCAATTAGAGGTATTTAAGTCTCCTAAAGTCCAAAAAACTATCTTTTCCACCTTGTTGTGGTTAAATACCATAAGTATGGATAAAGCTGAGGAAAGGAGAAAACTTACCGCTATTCCTGCTAAAAGAAGGTTTATAGTAGGTATCTTATTTCCTACCCTTGCAATATTATATACAAGAAAAGCTGTAAAAAGGGATCCGGCAAAAGCAAAAACCGTAACCATACTGAAAGAAAATAAACTTTCTCCAACTTTAAGAACTATGGCCAAAGCGGCTCCCAAGGCTCCTCCGGAAGATATCCCAAGCACATAGGGATCTGCCATAGGATTTTTAAATACCGCCTGAAATGCCACTCCTACCACTGCAAGACCTGCTCCTACCATCGCTGCCATGATTATTCTGGGAAGTCTTATTTTATATATGATTAAGGAATGAGCACCAGAAACCTGTGCATTTATTTCCTCACTAAATAGGCCCAGGGGCTTTATAAGAGCTATAAAAGCCTGCTTAAAGCTTATATCCGCAGTCCCTAAGGCAATAGAGGTTACTATCATTATAAAAAATATAAATAAAAGCACTAAAAAAAACTTTTTTCTGTTGCTCTGAATCAGCTTAATCATATAAATTCCTCATTTTCTATATTAAATATACTTATTATTTAAATTCTTCAGGATGAATTATTTTAGCTAAAGCTTCTACTCCTTCTGCTAACCTTGGTCCCTGTCTATCCAGAAGATTGTTATCTATAACAAAGACTTTATTATTTTTAACAGCATTTAAATCTTTATAACCCTCTGTAGTTAAGAATTCTGCCTTAAAATACTCAGGAAGTATTATTATTTCAGGATTCTTTTCAATGAGCTTTTCTTTGCTGTACTTCCAGCCTGTAGTATCTTTAGCAATGTTATCTCCGCCAGCCATGGTAATCATCTGATGTATATAGGTTTCTCCGGTACTTGTAAAATCCCCGCCATTTCCAAAGCCTACTACGTAATAAACGGATGGAGCCTTCTTATCTTTAACCTTTTCGTTAACCTTTTGAACCTTTTCCTTGATTCCTTTAACTACTTCATCGGATTTTTCAGAAGCATTTAATATTTTTCCTAAAGTATTCATAGATTCATATACACCGTCAAATTTATCATCACTATATAATGATACTACTTTTATACCTAATTCCTGAAACTTTTTAGCCACATCTTCTTTAAAATGAGTTGAAGCTATTACTAAATCAGGTTTTAATTCAACTATTTTTTCTATATCAGGCTTTTGAAGTGTTCCAATGTCCTGAACTTTTTTTGCTTCTTCAGGGAAGTCGCAGTATGTAGTTCTTCCTACAAGTTTATCGCCTTTTCCTAAAGCAAAGATCATTTCTGTTATATTAGGTGCTACAGATACAATTTTCTCAGGCTCCTTTTCTATTTTAATCTCAGTTCCCCTTGAATCCTTTATGGTTAAAGGATAGGAAGCTGCAGGCTTATTATTATCCTTTGGAGCTTCTGCAGGCTTAGTGCCGCAGGCAGATAATAATAACGTAAAAATTAATGAAAAAGTAATTATTAAATTCTTGCTGATTCTTTTCATGATTTAATCTCCTTTATTAATATATTTTTATATAAAATTTTTTATATCATTGACTTATCCCTTATATCCACCAGTTTTTCTGATTCCTCTTCCTGAATTCCTACTTCATTAAAGGATGCCATATGACCTGTCATATATAAAGCCGCCTCGATAATATTAAAAGCTAAGGGGCATCCGCTTCCTTCTCCAAGTCTCATATTTAAATCCAGCATCGGTGTCATTTTAATTTCTTTAAACAAGCTTTCTACAGCAATTTCTTCTGATTTATGAGATGCAAACATATAATCAAGAACTTCTTCTTTTAATTTGTAAGCACACAAGGCTGCTGCTCCTGAGATCAATCCATCTATTACTATAGCAACTTTATTTTTCGCTGCTCCCAAAAAGCATCCGCACATTCCTGCTATGTCCAAGCCTCCCACCTTTGATAAAACATCTATAACATCATTTTTATCAGGCTTATTAATATCAAGGCTCCTTTGTATAACCTCCATTTTGTTTTGGAACTGTTGAAGTGTAAGACCTGCTCCCATTCCAACTACGTCTTCAACCTTTAAATCTAAAAGTGAAGCAATAACCGCTGCACTGCTGGAGGTATTTCCAATCCCCATCTCTCCGGTTCCTATGAGGTCATACCCCTCCTTTACCAGATTATCCACTATTTCAATACCTGCTTCTATTGCTTTAATAGCCTCTTCCCTGCTCATTGCAGGGCCTATGCTCATATTCTTAGTACCCTTCATTATTTTTCTTGAAATTATTTTAGGATGGTTTATTTCATCCTTCACTCCGATATCCACTATAGTGAGGTCGGCTCCTGCAAATTCTGCAAGCACTCCTACCCCTGTAGTCATTTTAGGGAAGCAGTAAGTCATAAGTGTAGTTATACTCTGAGGGGCTGCACTTACACCTTCATCACAAACTCCGTTGTCTGCACACATTACCACCACTGTTTTCTTGTTAACCTTATTTATAGTCTTACCTGTAATACCTGCAAACTTCGCCCCTATCTCCTCCAGCTTTCCAAGGCTTCCAATGGGTTTTGCCAGGTTATCTATGTGCTGCTTTGCTTTCATTACAGCTTCTTTGTCTGAATGTGTAATTTCTTTTAAGGTTTCATCTAAAAGCATAATTTATATCTCCTTTTATAATTTTATATAAAGTTATTTAACGCATTAATGAGTTTATAATTTTTCTCCCTGTCTTTAACGGCAATTCTTATAAATCTGGAATCAAGACCTTTATAGCTTCTGCATCTCCTTATCAATATTCCTTCCTTCAGGCATTTTTGAAAAATGTCTTCATCCGTTGAACCCTTAAGCTTAATTAAAAGATAATTTGCCCGGCTTTTATATACCTTTTCTATATATGGAATTTTTTGAAGCTCAGTACTTAGATAGCCTCTTTCCTCTTGAATAAGCTCAACGGTTTTTTACTTATATTCCTTATCTTTAAATATGTATTTCAAAGCACCCTCTGCAAAGGAATTAACATTCCAGGGAAGCTGTTTTTTTCTTATTTCTTCTGCGGCACCACTATTGCTCATAACTGCATATCCAAATCTTATTCCCGGAAGAGCAAAAAACTTAGTTACAGCTCTTATAACTATTAGGCAGGAATATTCCATGGCTTCCTTTAAAAAGCTGTTTTCACTGCAGCCTGTAAACTCTATAAAAGCTTCATCTATTATTATGAGCTTACTGTTTTTCTCACAGTAATCCAAAATATCCGAAAAAGCCTTTTTATTTATAATTCCTCCATTAGGATTGTTTGGATTACCTATTATAAGGCCCTGACACTGTTTCATACTTTCTAAAATATCCTTATAATCGTATTCCATATCAGCGGTTAAATAGCTGTATTTCACCTCTACATGATGCTTTAATGCAGAACCTTCGTACTCACCAAAGGAAGGAACTGCTATACATAGCTTTTTTATAAGAGATAAAGAAAGGTCTATAAGCTCCGCAGCTCCATTGCCTAAAAGTATTTCCTCTCCCTCTTGGGGAAGATTCAGGTATTCTGACAGCCTTTTCTTGGATTCCCGATATTTAAGATCAGGATAATTCACTGCTTCCTCTAATATTTTATGGATATTATCCTTAAATTCCTGAGGAATTCCCAAAGGATTAATATTGGAGCTGAAGTCTAAAAGCTCTCTGCCCTTAAGCCTTCCCTCACTGTATATATCCCCTCCATGCTCTATTATGGTTTTTTCCATAGTTTTCTCCTTTTATAAAATCAAAAATATGAAAGCTTCTGATATTAATAAAAATAAAAGTTCTGTAATGAACATCAGCTTATTACTCATTTTTATATCTTGAAGGCTCAGAGGTCTTACAGCATCTCCAAGAGTAGGCTTTTCTACAGGGGTTCCGAAATATATATTTGTTCCTCCAAGCTCTATGCCTAAAGCACCGGCTGCAGCTGCTTCAGGATATGCACAATTAGGACTTTTATGATTATTCCTGTCCCTGAGCATAATCTTAAAACTTTTGAATATACTCCCCCCTATAAAAGGGGCTGAAATACACATTAAAGCACCGGTTACTCTTGATGGGATATAATTAAAAACATCATCTGTCTTGGCAGGAAAAAACCCCATGTATAAGTATTTATCATTCATATAGCCAAGCATTGAGTCCATGGTATTTACAGCCTTATAGGCCATAGCCAAAGGTGCTCCCCCTAGCAAGGCATAAAATAATGGTGCTATGACTCCGTCTGAAGCATTTTCCGCTACAGTTTCCACCGCTGCCCTTATTATCGACTTAGAAGAAAGTCCCCTTGTTTCTCTTCCTACGATGTAAGAAAGCTTTATTCTTGCATCTTCTAGATCTTCTTTAACCAAAGCTCCCTGTACCTTCATGCTTTCCTTATACAGGCTTTTTGCCGCAAGGACAGTCCAGAGAAATGAAATATTAACCAAGTGAAATAATATCTTATAGGGAAATAATAAATATAAAATTACAAAGGGAATGGAAAAACTTAATATAATCATGATGAGAACAATAAAACCTCCATAAGCTTTAAGGGCTTTATTGTCCTTTGCCCTAGCTCTTAATTTATTTTCCAGATTATTTATAAGCTTTCCCATATATATCACCGGATGAGGAAATCCATAAGGGTCTCCTATAATAAAATCAAGAAGTACAGCAATAAAGGTATCTATTGAGTTACTAATAAAAAAGCTCTCCATTATTTAATACCCATAATTCCGTAAATAGCATCTATATCCACATTTTCCCTCACTATGTCCGCTAATTTATTTATTTCATCATCTCTTATACTTTCATAAGGCTTAGATGCTTTCAGCTTTAATCCTTTATCTTTTCTTATTCTGTTCAATATATATTCCCTAAAATCTGTAGAATCAAATATTCCATGGATGTAGCTTCCTATGACATTTCCTCTTTCATTAAAGGTGCCATCGCTTTTAAGCTCACCGCTGCTGCCTCCCTTAATTTCACTTAAGGTGATAAAATTCCTTAAGCCAGGCTCCTTTATGGTAGTTCCCATATGGATTTCATAACCATATATTCTTCCACTGCTGCCCATATGGCTAAATTCACCCTTTACTCTGGTCATCACCTTTTCTGCCTCTAAAGCGGTAGTGATATTCAGTAAGCCCAGACCTTCTATGGATATATTGCTGCTTTCCACCTTTAAAGGGTCCTCTATTGTCCTTCCAAGCATTTGGTATCCACCACATATACCTATGATAAAACCGCTGGAGGAATATGACTTTATCTTCTCCTCTAAGCCGGCATTTCTTATGGTAATTAAGTCCGCAATGGTATTTTTGCTTCCGGGGATTATAAGCAAATCAGGCTTTCCAAACTCCTCTTTTGTATAAATAAATCTTACGCTGACATCCTCCTCAGTTCTCAAAGCATCTACATCGGTAAAATTTGATATATGAGGAAGCATAAGCACGGCTATATCTATAGGGGCATTTACCCTTCTGTTAATCTCCATCCTTGAGCCGTCTTCATCCTCCAATATATGAGTAAAATAAGGAACTACCCCTAGGCAGGGGGTTTGTATTATGTCCTCTATACTGTCAATTCCCGGCTGAAGAAGCTTTTTGTCACCTCGAAACTTATTTATAATCGTTCCCTTTACCCTGGCTTTTTCTTCTTGATTTAAAAGCAGCATAGTTCCTGCCAATGCTGCAAAAACCCCTCCCTTATCGATATCTCCTACCAATAATACCGGTGCATCTATAAGGTCAGCCAAGCCCATATTAACAATATCCTTATCCCTTAAATTAATTTCTGCCGGACTTCCTGCTCCCTCTATAACTATTATGTCAAAGCTTTTTTCCAGTTCCTGAAACTGTCCTTTGAGCATTTCTTTAAACTGAGGTTTAAGATTGTGATATTCCTCTGCATTATAGTTTCCATATACCTTTCCATTGACAATAACCTGACTTTTGGTATCTGAGGAGGGCTTTAACAAAATAGGATTCATATAAGACTGCGGCTCTAATCCTGCAGCATAAGCCTGAAGCACTTGAGCCCTGCCCATTTCCTTTCCGTCCAGGGTTATATAGGAGTTAAGAGACATATTTTGAGATTTATACGGACATACACTGTAACCATCCTGCATAAATATCCTGCATAACGCTGCGGTTAAGAGACTTTTCCCCACTGAGGAGGCGGTACCTTGTATCATTATCTTAGCCATGATATCTCCCCTTATTTTTAATTAGGCAACCATTTTTCAATGAAAATTTCCTTCTAAATAAATAAAAGCAGCATGCTTTTAGCACGCTGCTATTAGAATTCTAAATACAATAATAACTATCAATATCTAGATGAAAGCAGAAATTCTCCGCTTTATTCTAACAGCTTTCCCACCGAAAGCACATTAAAAAAAATTCTCAACAGGCAGGTCTCCTGGCTTATGATTCATCCTTCCCTTTACCCTTCCTCCACATTAAGGAGTGGTTAATTAAAGGTCAGTCATCAAATACAGTAGCGGGGGCTGCTGCGGGTTCTAACCGCATTCCCTTTTCACCTTTTTAAAAGGCACCTGATTGGTGCCAGGCACGTGACAAGTGACAAATGAATTTGTCACTTGTCACGTGCCTGGCACTTTTATTATAGATTAATATTGGAAATAATTCAATAAAAATAAATCTATTAAATGGAAGAAATTATAATAAGTGCTGTAAGCACTGATAATTCGTTTACCGCACCTAAGGAGTCTCCGGTAATTCCATTGATTTTGCTGTTGCATAACGCATTGAAACTCAAGGTTACAGTGATTACCCCTGCGGTTAATACCACCGCTTTAATGGGATCTGCTATAAGTGCTACTGCAGCAAAAGGCAGCAGGAAATTAATAATTACCTGCAGTAAACTCACATTGTTTATAAACAAATTACCAAGACCTCCGGTCTTTGCAGGTCTGCCAATTAATGAAATCAGAAGCATTGAGGCTCTGCTCAGCATGGGTATAACTATTATCATCAATGAAAGGGTATTGGAGGCAGCTATGAATTTATAGCTCTCAAACTTTATCAATATATTAATGACAATTCCTATACAGGCAAAGGTTCCTATACGGCTGTCCTTCATAATCTCTATTATCTTATCCTTACCTTTTGCAGCAAAATAACCGTCGCAGGTATCTCCGAATCCATCAATATGGAATCCTCCGGTTATAAAAATTTCCGCTAAAATGATTAATATGGATATAACGTAGGCTGGAAACAATTTTCTAAATATCAAGTAAAGAAGGTATTGAATACCTCCTACTATTAAACCTATTAAAGCAAAGAAGCCGGCTCCTCTTCTGAAATCTTCCTTTTGACAGGGAAGTGACCTCTTTACAGGAATCCTCGTTATCATCTGAACCATGAGTAAAAAACTTTCAAAATACCTCTTCATAATGTCCACCTACTTAAGCTTCAAAGGGATTCCGCAGGCTGTGAAATATACTTCATCGCTTAATTGTCCTAATACCTGATTAACCCTTCCCAGAATGTCTGCAAAGATTCTTCCCAGTCTGTATTCCGACACAAGTCCCCAACCCACTTCATTAGTAACTATAATAAGCTTTTTATCGCTGCTTTTTACCGCTTTTACAAGCTCCATAAACTCAAGGATTATTTCTTCCTCCAATTCTTTAATCTCTTCTCTTGTAATTTTCTCTACATCGGAATATTTATCAAAGATTAAATTTGTAACCATGGTTCCGGCACACTCTAATATGATTTTATCCTTATTTAATTTTTCTACCGCTTCTTTAAGGCCTTTATATCCTTCATATGTATCCCAATTTGGGTTTCTTGTCTCCCTATGCTTTCTAACCCTTTCCTCCATTTCTCTGTCCACAACCTTGGCAGTAGCTATGTATAATACATCATTACTGCCTCTGAAGTATTTTTCCGCAAAAGAACTCTTTCCGCTTCTCGTTCCTCCTGTAACTAAAACTATCTTTCCCATAAAAACAACCTTTCCTCCTAATAAACCCTGAGCTTATATCTTCTCGATGATCCAATTATTATATTCAAAGCTTAATATGCTTAATCCTCCGTTATATGAGGCAAACTTCCAATACAAATCTATATTACCGTCTAGTATATAGCAGTACATAAGTCTAATTATACCACCATGAGTAACTATGAGTACATTTTCCCCAGGATTATTCTCAAGTTCCTTCATAAAGCTTGTTACCCTCTCGAAGGCTTGTACAACACTCTCTCCCTGAGGTATTATATACTCCTTCCAGGATTTTTGCCATTCTTCACATTCTTCAGGATATTTCTTTTGTATTTCATCATAAGTTTTATTATCAAATATTCCAAAGTTTAGTTCATTAAGCCTTTCATCCTGAATTTTATCCACGGTGCTGCATATTATATCCGCGGTGTCCTTGCACCGGTGAGTGCAGCTTAAATAAATTTTCTGAAAGGTAGTACCCCTTAAATCCTCTTTTAATTTCTCTGCCTGCTTTATCCCTTTATCTGTGAGCTGCGCTTCATACAAGCCGCAGTATCTCTTCTCCACATTGCTTATAGTTTCCCCATGTCTTACTAAAAATATCTTCATAACTATTCCCCTTTAATGTACTCTGTTTAAATTTATTTTACACTAAATATTAAAAAAATAGACTGAAAGCTACACTTTAATTTATATTATTTCTTCTTCACCCATACGGATAAAGAGCCTCCGTTTACGGTAAAACAGCCATTACCTTCTTCATCAATAGTTATAACTTCTTCCCTGTTTCCTAAAAAATCCATCCAGCATTCCCCTGCTCTATGCTTTCCTACATTCATCACCTTTTCTCCTTCATCACCATTGCTCATTATAACCGCTGCTCCTGAGTCCTCAAATTCCTCCTCCCCCATCCTTACCCATCCAATTACATTGGGATGATTCAGATAATCTTCCTGAAGTCCATAAGTGTAGTGCTTTCGAAGCTCCAAAAGCTTATAAAGCATTTCTCTTTTGCCTTCAATAGGCTCCTCTCCTGATATTCCATAATAGTCTCCGTAAAATACGCAGGGATACCCATCTTTCCTGAGAAGTATCAGGGCATAAGCTAAGGGTTTGAACCAATCCTCTACCCAGGACTCTAAAGACTGTCCAGGCTGTGAATCATGGTTGTCTACAAAGGTTACAGCATGAAGAGGATTATTTTCCACCAATGTACCATTAAAAATAGTGCTGAAATCGTAGTTTCTGCCTTCTTCTGCTGCCAGGCAGAAATTATAGTGTAAAGCCACGTCGAATAAATCCAGCCCATAATCCACATTATCTAAATGCTGCTGAAGAACACCAAGTTCTCCCCTCCAGTATTCTCCCACAGCATAAATTTCTTCTTTTTCAGTATTTTCCCTTACATACTTTAAAAAGTCCTTAATAAACCAATCATTTATATGTTTAATGGCATCTAGCCTGAAACCATCCAGATTAAGCTCGTTAACAACCCAGACTCCCCAATTTATGACCTCCTTATAAACCTCCGGATGCTTATAATCTATATCTGCAAACATCAAATAATCATAATTTCCAAACTCATCGTCTACCTCATCTCCCCAGCCTTTGTTTTCACCTATTATCTTGTATATGGAGGATTTATCATTTTCAGCATTATAATCCGTACCGGTAAAATGGGTCCAATTCCATTTAAAATCTGAATACTTTTCACCTCTGCCGGAAAAATCAAACTTTGTCCAACCTTCTATTTCATAAGGCTTACTTAAAACTTCTTCCCTATTGTCTACGGCAACCTCCTGAGCCATAAATCTTTCTGTGCCGTCAGCTCCGGCTTTATGATTTAAAACAACGTCGAGATAAACCTGAATACCATTATTGTGAAGCTCTTCAATAGCCTCTATAAGCTCTTCTTTTGTTCCGTATTTAGTTCTTACAGTTCCCTTTTGATTGAATTCGCCTAAATCATAAAGGTCATATATTCCATACCCTGCATCCTCTTGTGTAAGTGCCTTAGTTGCCGGAGGAATCCAAACTGCAGAAACTCCTATTTCCGCTAAATGCTCCGCTTCATTCTTAAGTCCTTTCCAGTGATTACCATCATTAGGTACGTGCCATTCAAAAAATTGAAATAAAGTGTGATTAGCCATAAATAAACCTCCTTATGAAACAGCGTCACAAAAATAATAGTTTTATAAATGTATGATAAATAAGTTATATGAAATAATCAGCTTCTTAAATATATTAATTAAGAATAATACCTTATTCTATATCAAAGATGGTTAAAATGGTTAGTTATAATAAAAAATTTACACATGTATAAAAAATGTTACAATTTAAAGCCTTAATTTCTTAGATAATTTCCAAATACATTAACAATTCTTTAACTTTGGTTGTTGTAACCTTTTTGTGCTTGTAGAGGAATAACATTTCTCATATAATAACATTAATCATTTGAAAAGAGGGGATAGTATGAAATATAATATAAAGATATTTAGTGATTTTACATGTCCTTTCTGTTATTTAGGAAAAGGTATCGTCCGTGAACTTAAGAAAAATTTTATTATAGAAGATGAGTGGCTTGGATTTGAAGTGAATCCCGGCATTCCTGAAGATGGAATACCCTTATCACAATACTTTAAAGGGTTAGATACAAAGGATGTTCTTACTCCATTGAAAAAAAGAGCCAAACAATTCGGACTGCCCTTCCATGATGTAGAATACTTATATGATACCTCTTTAGCCTTAAAGGCTGCAGAGTATGCCAAAGAACAGCATAAATATGATGAATTTTCACTGGAAGTTTTTAAAGCATATTTTTCAGATGGGCTTAATATAAGCAAAGAAGAGGTTTTAAAGGAAATAGCAGAAAAGGCAGGACTTGATTCAACAGAAATGCTGATAAAAATAGAAACTGATGAATACCAAAGAAAAATAGATGAAAACCAGAATAAAGCCTCTATACATAATGTACAGAGCGTACCTACATTTATCATAAATGATGAGTATAAATTAACCGGAGCACAGCCTTTAGAGGTTTTCGAAGGCTTGCTGCTGGAAATATACAACAATAAGGCTTTTAACAAAAAAGATTAATATTAAATTCTTTAAGCTGTGAGAAGATTATATTTCTCACAGCTTTTTTGTTGTCCAAATTACACACTTTTGAATATTATGAATTAGTAAGAAAGGAGAGGATACAATGCCCAGTTTTGATGAATATGTGCTTAACATTAAAGCGCCTAAACAAAAAGAAAAGCAGGCGGTAGCTTTATCTGAGAAACCTGTCTCTCCTGAATTAGAAGCAACTTCAGGAGCAGAGGAGGTTCTGAAGCCTTTAAATCCTCAGAATAATATTAAATCTGACGTTATATTAAATTTAGATAAATTCCAAAATTCAAATTCTATTTTCGGGATTGTAAGTAAAGAAGACGGCAGTGCTCTAATGGATGCTTCTGTTGATCTTATGACTTTCACAAAGGAGGGATTAAAATCACTTAAAAGCACTTCTACAAGCGACCAGGGACAATACTTATTTTCTCAGCTTAATAATGGAGAATATCTAGTTCAGGTTTGTAAACCAGGATATATTACAGCAAACAGTGCTCAAATTACTTTAAGAGGTAATCAGAGCCTCTCAGAAAACATTCTCCTTAAAATAGATTCCAAAGCTTATACTGCTGATCTGGGAGGGAAAATTACTGATGGGGAAACCGGCCTTCCCATTGATAATATAATAGTAGCACTATATTCTATAATAAACAGCAGAGAAATACTTATAAAATCAACCCTGACAAATAATCAGGGGATGTACAGCTTCTCACTGCTTCCTCCGGGAGATTACAGGATAAAAGCTGCCTCTTTCAGAAAGGATGATGCTTGATCATGAGCAAAAAGAATTATTATCTTGGCAGCAGTGAAATTTTTTCCCTAAAACCCGGTGAAAACTACAACTGCAGCCTAACCCTCGAAGAATGTAAAACTAAATATAACACTATAGTTGTAGGCCGGGTGCTGCAGGGGGTAAATCCTTTGGAGGAAGCCCTTATCTTAATAACAAATAAAGAATCGAAGGTGCTTTATGAGACATATTCAGACTCCAACGGCATATTTTTGTTCAAAGAAATAGTTCCTAAAGGGGATTATAGGATTGTTGCCTCCTGCCCTTGCTATAAGACCTCAGAGCCTCAAAACGTCTCTATAGTAGAAAATACCCCTGTAAAAGTATATTTCAATTTAAAGGAGGATGCCTCCAGTGCTCGGGGAATTATTTACGGTACTGTAAAGGAAGCATTTACCGGAAATGCAGTGGTAAATGCTAGAATATATTTAAATTATAAAAATAGAAATATAAAATCCTCCGATAGTATTTCTAATTCTAAAGGAGAATACATCATTTACAATATACTTCCCGGTGAATATATTCTTCAGGCCGAATTTGAAAATTATCAGCCTTCACCTCCTATCAGCATAAAAATTGAGGAAAAGAATAAAATCCCCGTAGATATAATATTAAATAATAGTCCCGGCGTTACCGGCAGTATAACTGATGTAATAAAAGGTCCTCTACCACAGGAAAGCGCTGTGCCAGTATTTTTATATGAGCTAAGGGACAATAAAGAAATATTAAAAGAGATTCAAACCACCAATAGCGAAGGTCTATATGTATTTTCAAATTTAGGTCCCGGAATATACAAAGTAAAAGCAAACCTATTAACTCAAGGAGAATACGAAAAGGAATTTACCCTGTAAGTAACGGCAACTACGAAATGCCTCTACCACAGAGGAGTAGTAAAAAGAACTTAACCTATAATAAATAAAGAGATTAACCTTAATAATAAAAGAGATGCTGCTATCTAGTGAACTTAACAGAGCACTATATACAGCATCTCTTTTATTATTTAAAATTAGCTTTTATCTTCTTCCCTTGGCTTTTCCTTTTCCACTGTTTCCTTTATTTTTCTTACTATTCCTATCTTCATCATCATCCTCTTCATCATCATCCTCATCCTCTGACTTAGAAGAGGTCTTAACCACTACTTTCACTTCCTCCTTTGCCTTAACCTCGCCGCTGGCATTTCCATCAGCCTTATTTTCTGCAGGCGGAGCAGCCTCTTCACCGGCATTTACTTTTTCTTCAGACTTATCTTCCTCAGGCGGAGCAGTTTCTTCCTTTGCTGCTACCGAAGCTGCATTAACAGAAGTATTTTGCACCGGAGCTTTAGAGGAATCAGAATATTTATTTCTGCTTATATTAGATATAAGTGCTATTGATGAAGCGGACAGTATCAGTGTAATGAGAATTATAGTTCCTATGATCTTTTTAGCATATTTATTTGAATTGACATTTCCTTTAAATGAGTTAATATTTCCGGAGATTTGTGCTCCTACCTGGGTATCTGCATTTGCCTCATCTATATTTTGAGGAATTCTATAAAACTTTATGGTATTGCCTCCATCCATACTGTTAGCTTTAGATAAAACTGCATAATCCTCTGTAAAATCCCTGGCAGAAAGTAAATCCCCCTTAAATTCTTCTATAGATTTATATCTATCCCTTGGGTTTATCTGTAGAGATTTTCTTATAATATATTTATATTTGCTGTTCATATCTTCAGGATAAGTAGAGTCCTTAACAGGTTCCAATATGTTAGAGGGACTTTTACCAAAGAACATAAAGTACATCACTGCACCTAAACCATATATGTCCGTAGAGGTAGTAGTTTGCTCTTCTCCATACTGCTCAGGAGCTGCATATCCAAGTGATCCCATATAAACTGTATCTTTCATTTCTTCAGGCCTATATTCTCTGGAAATTCCAAAGTCTACAAGTACAATTTCTCCATTTGGTTTAAGCATTATATTAGAAGGCTTTAAGTCTCTGTATATTATTGGAGGATTAAGATTATGAAGATAACTTAAAATATCACTTAAATCTAAAATTATTCTTTCAATTTCTAATTCCCCTAGTTTACCATTATCGATCTTATTTTTTAAAGTTTCTCCTTTTATATAATCTTCAATCATATATAAGGTATCCCCTTCTTCATAGGTATCAAGTATATTGGGAATCCCTTTGTGCCTTAAATCTTTTAATATTCCTGGTTCTGCTAAATAATGTTCGTTTTCTTTATTTAAAGCTTTAACCGCCACGAGCTTTCCTGTACCGCTGCAGCTGCAAAGATATACCGTTCCCATTCCACCTTTACCCAGAAGTTTTTCAACTTTATATTTATCCCCAATCACTTGTCCGATTTTAAGCATTAAAACACCTCCTGTTACACTTAATTTCAAAACAATATAGTGTATGTTTATTTTATCTTATTTATTAGATTTTGTAAGTATTTAGAAAATAAATAATATATTAATGGTTAACTTCTGCTTAATGGTTGTGAAGCCTTAAAAAGAATTTTTAAAGGTAAATTTCACTAAAACACACTAAATATATATATTATCTTATAAAATCGGAGCAGGGATATAGCTGTATAGTGACAAAAAGAATTTATTTTTTTCACAATGTTAATATATTATATTTCAAAGATAAAAGAAAAGAGACCCAAAATGGCCTCTTTTACTTTATTTTAAACTGATTATTTATGAATAAATATTTTTTATGACATTTATTCTTTATCTTTAGCTCTCTTAAATATCTTAATTATTTCATTAGCTATTAAAGGAACTACAGCCAATGCGGAAACTATAATCCAGTCACTCATTATCAGGTCATTAACATTAAATACATTTGCAAGGAATGGAACAGTGATTACTATATCCTGAAGGAATATACCCACTGCAATAGCTCCTAAAAGATATTTATTGGTAAATAAACCTATTGAGAAAATGCTCTTCTTATCGTTTCTAAGGTTAAGTGAATGTATAAGCTGAGAAACACTTAAAACTATAAACGCCATAGTCTGTGCATGTATCAAAGCGCTACCCTTCAATACATCAGGTGATAAAGCAGCAAATCCTCTAAGTCCGGTTTCCTCTACAGCGCCTATATAGAAGGCTGCAAGGGTTAAAGCACCAATAAGTACACCATTAAATATCATAAAGGTAAGAGATCCTTTAAACAGGCTTTCTTTCGCAGATCTTGGCTTATTTTTCATAACATCCGGGTCACCTGGATCCATTCCCAAGGATAAAGCAGGAAGGGTATCAGTAATTAAGTTAACCCAAAGTATATGAATAGGCTCTAAAGGAGCTGCCCAGCCCAGGAGTATAGCAAAGAATAAAGCAGCTATTTCTCCTATGTTACAGGATAATAAGAAAGTAATTGACTTTTTGATATTAGCAAAAATGTTTCTTCCCTCTTCTACCGCCTGGATTATGGTGGAGAAGTTATCATCGGTAAGTACCATATCAGCAGCACCTTTTGCAACGTCTGTACCGGTTATACCCATAGCAACACCGATATCTGCTGCTTTAAGGGAAGGTGCATCATTAACTCCGTCTCCAGTCATGGATACTATGTTGTCATTAGCTTTGAAAGCTTTAACGATTCTAACCTTATGCTCAGGAGAAACTCTGGCAAATACTCTTAAATCCTTAACTCTGTTTGTCAATTCTTCATCAGTGATATTATCAAGTTCTGTACCTGATATACTCTGTTTTTCTTCATCTGCTATACCTAACTCCTTAGCTATTGCCAAAGCAGTCTTTTTATGGTCACCGGTTATCATTATAGTAGTGATACCTGCTTTTTTACATGTCTCTATAGAATCTTTAACCTCTTCTCTAGGAGGATCTATCATACCTACAAGTCCTATAACCACTAAGTCCTTTTCTATGTCTTCAGGCTCTATTTCATGGGTAGGAACTTCTCTGAAAGCAAATCCAAGAACTCTTAAAGCATCCTCAGACATGGAGTTAGATGCATCCATTATTTCTTTTTTAATTTCTTCTGTAAGAGGTTTTATTTCCCCATTTAGATATAAACCTTTAGATATTTGTAAAATATTATCTATTGCACCCTTAGTCATTATAAGATGCTTATCTCCATAATGATTTATGGTACTCATGAGCTTTCTGTCTGAATCGAAAGGCAGCTCATTATTTCTGTTATGCTCCTTGTTTAACGCTTCCTTTGTTATTCCATAATTTATAGCTAAATCCAAAAGTGCGATTTCTGTAGGGTCTCCGGTTTTGGAATCCTTATTTGAAGTAGCATCGTTACACAGGGTCATATTTTCTAAAAATAGTTTTTCTACATCGTCATTTATATCAACTTCGCCGCTGTTTTTAAGCTTTCCGTTAACATATACCTTTGTAACTGTCATTTTGTTTTGAGTAAGGGTACCTGTCTTATCTGAACATACTACATTAACAGCTCCTAAGGTTTCCACTGCAGGAAGCTTTCTTACTATGGCATTATGCTTAACCATTCTCTGTACGCCGATAGCAAGGACTATAGCAACAATAGCAGGAAGTCCTTCAGGGATTGCAGCAACTGCCAGTGATATAGCTGTAAGGAACATTTCAAAAAGATCTCTCTTTTGAATGATTGCTATACCAAACATCAATACACAAATAACTAAGGCAGCAATTCCAAGAAGCTTACCTATTTCAGCAAGTTTCTTTTGAAGAGGAGTCTGTTCATCAACATTCTGCTCCAGCATCTTAGCGATTTTACCTATTTGAGTTCCCATTCCTGTAGCTATGGCTATACCTTCTCCACGTCCATAAGTAACTAATGTGGACATGAATGCCATATTTTTTTGATCTCCCAAAGCAACATCAGTATCATTTAAAACCATTCCTGCATCTTTATCTACAGGTACAGATTCTCCGGTTAATGCTGATTCTTCCACCTTAAGGTTTGCAGAGCTTATAAGTCTTAAATCACAGGGTACATATCTTCCAGCATCCAGTATTACTATATCTCCTGGAACGATATTTTTTGAATCCACCTCAAAGGTATCTCCATTTCTTCTTACGTAAGCTTTTGGAGTGGACATTTGCTTTAATGCTTCCATAGCCTTTTCAGCCTTGGATTCCTGAGCTACTCCAATCACCGCATTCAATACTATTACTATGGTGATTATTATCGCTTCGTTTATCTCTCCGGTAAAGCCTGAAATTAATGCAGCTACCACCAGAATATAGATTAAAGGGTCGTTTAACTGAGCGATAAAAAGTTGAAGTATTGACTTTTTCTTTTGAGTAGTAAGCTGGTTTTCACCATACTTTTCCAACCTGGCATTTACTTCTTCTGTAGATAGTCCTGTTTGCGGATCAACGTTAAACTCTTTAAGTGCTTTATCTACATTTTCGTTGTAATACATGAACTTATCCTCCTTATTAGAACATTTTAAGCATACCTTATAAAAATTATTAATGACAACAAAAAGACCTTTGCACTGAAACTCCCAGCGCAAAGGTCTTGCATCTTAGTAATCATCCGGGATTAATCCGTAGTGACGAATGATTAACGCAGTGAGCGTATGCTACTCCCCTTATAGATTTATTTTACAGCATTTATAGTGCATGTCAATATGCATTATGCTTAATTAACAAATTTTATAAACTAAGTTAATTAACTATTAAAAGGGGAATTCTCTAGTATTTCATACACTTTTTCTGCTACACCATCTGCTGATGCTGGATTTTGCCCTGTTACAAGATTTCCAGATACTTCTACATGAGAGGTCATAGGTATAACCGCTTTATGATAATCTGCTCCTCTATTTTTAATTTCATCCTCTAAAGAAAAAGGAATATTATCCTTAGCTGCTACTATTACCTCTTCCGCATTAGAAAAGCCCGTTACACGCTTTCCCTCTAAAAGATACCTTCCGTTAGAAAGCCTTACATTTAAGAGTCCACTCTGACCGTGGCATACTGCAGCTACTATACCTCCGGCTTCGTAAATATTTTTAACTATTTCCTGAAGATTTATACTATCAGGAAAATCCATCATAGTGCCGTGTCCTCCTGCAAAGTAAACCCCATCATAATATTCCCACTGTACCTGCTCCGGTGCCAAGGAATTATTAAGCTTTTCCATGAAGGCTGCATCCTCATAATAATCCTTTGAAGGTTTAGTTAAGGTAAGAGGATTTATACTCAGCTTATCTAAAGGAACAGTTCCTCCCAAAGGACTGCATATATCCACCTGGAAACCTTTCTTAACAAAATAATCATAAAAATCTATAAGCTCACTGAGCCATAGCCCGCTTTCTCTATCATTAGGAAGCATTTTTGCGTTAGTTACCACTGTAAGCATTCTCTTTTTCATTATGAAACCTCCTGTTTCTATGATTTTAAATTTGTAAGAAGCATATCTTTAGTCAAACCACTTTTATTATATTTTTAAACAGCTTCTTTAACTATGCTTTTTAATTATCTTCTTTAAGGTCAGATATTATAAGCCATATTATTACAATACCTTATTATTATGAATATACCTTTATGGTTTTCTTATAATTGTATGAATATTTACCTAAAAAATGGGTGCACCCCTCGGGTGGGTTCCTTTTTATGGAACCACCCCAGGGGTGCACCCATTTTTTTACACCACATATTTTAGATTAAATACACCTTTTCATTTGAGGAAAATTTGATTATAATCTATATTAATTAACAATTATTATAGGTTATTCCCAGGAGAGGAGCATATATATGGACAGCGCAAAATTTAAGGCCTTTGTGGTAAAAGAAATTGAAGATAAAAAATATATAAGAGAAATAGTTGAAAAGAATATAGATGACCTTCCGGAAGGTGAAGTTCTAATGGAAGTTCAATACTCGTCATTAAACTATAAGGATGCTCTATCTGCACATGGCAATAAAGGAGTTACAAGGAATTATCCCCATACCCCAGGCATAGATGCTGCAGGCATAGTGGCAGAAAGCAGCAGTAATGCTTTTGCTAAGGGAGATAAAATTTTGATAACAGGATATGATTTAGGAATGAATACCTCCGGAGGTTTTCAGCAGTATATAAGGGTTCCATCCTCATGGGTTATTAAGCTTCCCGACAACTTAAGCCTTAAAGAAGCAATGACCTACGGCACTGCCGGTTTTACTGCGGCATTATCAGTATATAAGCTGATTTCTTCAGGAATCAAGCCTGAGGATGGTGAAATATTAGTTACCGGCTCCACAGGAGGGGTAGGAAGCATTGCCGCTGCTCTACTTGCAAATTTAGGCTATTTAGTGGTGGGGGTAACAGGAAAACAGGATAAGAGGGAAATGCTTTTAGACTTAGGTGTTTATGATGTTATTTCCAGAGAAGAAGCAGATGATAAATCAGGAAAGCCCCTTTTAAAAGGAAGGTGGGCTGGAGTAATTGATACTGTAGGAGGAAATATACTTGCCACAGCTATTAAATCCACTGAATATGGCGGTGTGGTGACCTGCTGCGGAAATGCAGCTTCAGCAGAGCTTCCAGCCAGCGTATATCCTTTTATATTGAGAGGCATTTCACTTTTAGGAGTGGATTCTGTTCAGTGCCCTATAGATTTAAGGCTGAAGATATGGGAGCTGCTTTCTTCGGACTGGAAGGTAGATATCTCCTCTAATGTAGAGGAAATCACCTTAGAGGAACTGGAGCAGAAAATAAATCTCATCCTTCAGGGTAAAATATCAGGAAGAGTTATAGTTAATCTAAAAAAATAAACATATATAATCCCATACTTCATAATTAAAGCCCTCCGCTTCAGGTTTTATAATCAATAAACCTAAAACAGGGGCTTTAATTAATTTACATCTAAAACACTAAAATCTCTTAGACTAAACCATCCCAAACAAAACGGTGTTTTCTAGATAAATGTGCATAAAAAGATCCTTTTCTAAGGCATCCAGCTTAGAATATACAAGTCTATAGGTATTACATCCATCCTCAGGAGGCGTAAAGTCCCCGGTAAGCTTCTCTATCTCTTTAAGTATATCTCCCGCTGCATCATGTTCTTCTTCCGTATCCAATATAAACTGCTGGATTTCCTCTAAACCTTCTGCATCCTTGTTTGCAAAGTATTCTGTCATAAGAGGAAAAAGATTTTCCTCCTCCTTCACAAGATGCTCCTCAAGCTCTATCTTTAAGCCGCCAAAGAGCCTATGAAGTTTTAAAAGTTCCTCGCCGTGGCTTTTAAAGTGAACCTTTAAGATTTTTGTCATTAGAAAATCTATATCCTTCAATTCCTTCTTTGTATATTGATGATGGGAATTGATTATGTGCTTAATAAGCTTCTGAGGCTCCTCCCTTCTCCAGTCCTTATATTCTGAAGCCTCTTTTACAAAACTTTCATAAGCAGAATTCATTTTTTTTAGAAATTCCTGCTCTGGAATATTCTTTTCTTTTAGCGCCTCTTTTAAAGTGTCGTGTCCTCCACAGCAATAGTCTATCTTATACTCATTAAATATTTCAGCGGAACCTGGAAATACGGAAACTATCTCTCCTAGATTCTGACCGCCTGATACCTCATATTTTACATCCATCATGATATTTATAGAGGAGGCATATAACCGTCAAAGTAAACCTCCTCCTCAGCCCTCCTTTTAATATATTTATTTCATGGTTGCATTTAAAATCCTATCTTCTTTTTCTATATTACATTCCGTTTAAAAGCAGTTCAGCGGTATACACAGAAGCTCTTTCAATCTGCTTTAAAGCATCCCCTTTAGGAGAAAATCTAATCCTTATTGGGAACATCACGTCAGTCATACCGGTGGATTTAATTATGTCAGCGGTATTTAAAAGCTTAATATCAGTTTCTCTTAAATAATCCTGCACAACCTCAATGGCTTCACCGCTCCATCCATAAGAACCGAATACTCCTCCGATTTTATCCTTAAGATCTATATTTTTAAGTTCCTTTAACAAATCCTCCAGACCTCCTATCATATCCGCATACCTTGTAGATGTTCCAAAAAATACTCCATCAGCTTCCTTTACAGCCCTTAAAGCTTCCTCTCCGGAGGCTTTATTTACATCTATTACCTCTACAGCAATACTGTTCATTTCCAGATTATCCTTTATTATATTTCCTACCTTTTTAGTATTTCCTGTCATAGTAGAGTAGATTATCACAGCCTTTTTATCCTTAACTGTATTTCTGCTCATCACATCATACATATTTATAAATTCCTTAACATTGCTTCTTAATATATATCCATGAGATGGAGCTATAATATCTATCTCTATATCTTTAATCTTATTTATCATATCCTGAACGTACTTTCTGTGAGGATGCATTATAAGCTTATAATATACCTTAAAATCTTCTATAATATCTTCTTTAGCCAGGTCATTGAAATATTCATAATTTGCTACATGAGTGCTGAATATGTCACAGGGGAATAATATCTTATCCTCTTCACAGTAGGTTATCATGGTTTCTTCTGTATGAAGGTAAGGAGTTTCAATAAACCTTAAGTTTTTCCCTCCTATGTCTAGCCTGTCTCCATCTTTAACTACAAGAAACTCCCTATTGTGAAGCTTATACATTTCTTTAAGCTCCTCTACAGCAGGCTCTGTACATACAATAATGGCATTCTTAGCTTTAGCTGCAAGGCTTCCCAGGCCACCGGAATGATCAGGCTCTGTATGATTTATCACTATATACTTTATATCCTCTAAAGGAATCAGTTCCTTTAAATTTTCTACAAACTCTCTTCCAAAGCTTATATCCACAGTGTCTATAACCGTAGGAAGTCCAGTTTTCAAAAGATAGCTGTTATAGGTAGTCCCCTTTGTAAGTGTAAGTCTATGAAAAGGAACATCTCTGTCATCAATTTTTCCTACCCAATAAATGTTTTCTCCCAACATAATTTTATCCTGCATATTTACTCCTCCTTAAATAATTTAAATCTTTATTTATATGATTAAGCTTTAAAACTTTTATTTATTACTCATCCTTATTACATCTTCATTTTATATGTTCAAAGAATTATAAAATATGATTCAAATCACAATTTAAAAGTTTTATAAAAAATAAAAAAGCCGTAAAATCATAAGTAAAAATGATTTTACAGCTTTTAATTATCTATAAGTTATTTATTCTAAAAAAGCTCTTAAAGCTTTTTCATCCTTTATAATAAGTATCTTATTTCCTTTAAGCTCAACTATTCCTTCCTCTTCAAGACCATTAAGCTTTCTGCTTATAGTTTCTCTTGCTACCCCTGAATAATTAGCCATTTCTTCTCTATTTATAGGAAGTTTGATCTCAATTCCCTGTGAGGTTTTTATACCGTATTTTTCTCCGAATTCAAGTATCATATATGCAACTCTAAGCTCAGCGTCATTGGTAGCTAGATTTTGAGCCAGATTTTCCGTTTCTGCAAGCCTCCTGGTTACCTCCTTAAGAAGCTTTAGTGAAATTTCAGGATTGGCTAGTAGTATTTCATCCATAGCATTTTTGGCTAAGGTGCATATTTTAACCTCAGATACAGCATAAGCGCTGAAATTATATCTTTCACTTCCTCCAAAGAGATTCATTTCTCCGAAAAAATCCCCGCTGGAAAGTATATGAACTATCTGCTCCTTGCCTTCCTTTGTAACCTTAGAAAGCTTAACCTGTCCCTCATTTAAAATAAATAAGGTCTGGGAGGTTTCCCCTTCCCTACATATAACATCACCTTTTTTGTAGGTCTTATGCCCGGTCATGGAAATTATCTTTCTTAGATCATTGTCAGAAAGAAAGGAGAATATAGGTACCTTAGCTGCGCAAAGGTTATGCCTGCATCTGTTACAGCCTATTTCTATCAAGTATCTCACCTGCTTTAATAATAGTATTTCTACACTCTTATGTTACTATTAACTTCAATATCTATCAAGATTTTCCTTATACTTCATACTTTAATTTTAATGACTTTTTCATTAAAGTTTATTTGTCAGAAGTATTCTTTTCCATCTTGATTCTCTGGCTGCTCTGAGCATTGTTCATTATGTTCAATAAGTCATGGACAAAGTTTGCTCCCCTGGACACCACTATACCAGTACATATTATTCCTACTACCAGATGAGCGGAATGAAGTCCGGCAAGGGTTAAAATATCCATTTTAGTAGCCAGGGCAAGAAGTATTCCTAAAAGCAGAGCCCCTATCCTATCAAGGGATATCTTCCCATTCTGCCAGGTCATTTTTATAGTTTCCCAGGTAGCCTCGCATAAAGCAGCAACAAGTATTATTTTAAACAGTTCCATAATATCACCTACAAAATATTTCTTTATATAAATATATTTTATGGTCCTATAATTAATTCAGCTTTATCTATAAAAAGAGAAAATGAAAATAAATATAAAAATCCTGAAAACATGAATTGGTGTGTGCATAAAATTTACAAGCACCGCTTCATGTTATCCAGGATAATATAAAAGTCTATATTTTAAGTTATACTTATTCCTTAAATTTGCCTAAAAGCTCTGCAAAAGGATTGTTTATTGCTTCCTCTGCTTCTTTATTCAACTTTTTCATATAATTATTTATTTCTCTCTTATTTATCTTATCGGATTTATTATCAAATCGCTTATTAAAGGAGGATGCCTTTTCCCTAAAGGTGCAGTTTCCGTTTGGACAAACATATATCTGTCCTGCCCCGTGTCCTCTTAGTTCAAGCCTCTTATGGCATTCAGGACATCTTGCATTTGTAAACTTACTTACATTTTCTCTATAGCCGCAGGTTCTGTCCTGGCATACATTCATTATTCCATGCTTACCTTTAACCTCCAGCATATATTTACCGCATTGAGGGCATCTGCTTCCTGTAAGATTGTCATGCCTGAACTTTTCGCTGCTTCCCTTTACATCCTGAACAAGCTCCTCTGCATAGCTTCTCATCCTGTTTATAAATTCCTTAGGATCCCTTTTGCCTTTGCTTATAAGGTCAAGTTCCCCTTCCCACTGTGCTGTAAGAAGAGGAGATTTTAATTCCTCAGGCACAAGGTCAATGAGCTGCCTTCCTTTGGAGGTAGGTATGATTTCCTTTCCGTTCTTTTCAATATAAAACATATTAAAGAGTTTTTCTATAATGTCTGCTCTGGTAGCTACGGTACCTATTCCTCCTGTTTCTCCAAGGGTTTTAGCTGCGGCTTTATCTAAAGCTACATATTTATGAGGCTTTTCCATAGCAGAAAGTAAAGTTCCTTCGTTAAATCTTGCAGGTGGCTTTGTCATTAGTTTTTTGCTTTCCACTGAAGATATGCTTAACCTATCGTCTTTTTTAACCACAGGAAGCTCTTGACTGTCTTTTTCATCCTCTTCCTCACTTAAATCCTCGGCTCTGTCATAAACTTTTTTCCAGCCCTTTGACTTTACTACATTACCCTTTGCAGTAAACCTCTCTCCTGCTATATCTGCTTCTATAGTGGTTTGTATATACTCGTAAGGAGGCAGCATCACAGCTAAGAACCTCTTTACCACCAAATCATAGATATTTCTTTCTTCACTGCTTAATTGTGCAAGATTTCCTCTTTCTTCAGTAGGTATTATAGCGTGGTGATCGCTTACTTTGCTGTTATCTACAAAGCCTTTATGAGGATTGATTTTCCCCTTAAGAAGCTCATTTGCTGTGTTTCTGTAAGCTCCTGATGCCACCGCTTTCAATCTATCGGGAATAGTAGCTACTATATCAGTGGATATATACCGTGAATCAGTCCTTGGATAGGTTAAAACCTTATAATTTTCATAGAGTCTCTGCATTATGGAAAGAGTCTGTTTTGCTGAATATCCAAATATTCTGTTGGCATCTCTCTGAAGTTCAGTAAGGTCATATAAAGCAGGCGCAAACTTCTTCTTGGAGCTTTCTAAAACCTCTGTTACCCTTCCTTCTTTTCCTTTTACCTTGGAAAGTATTCTGTCTGCTCTTTCCTCATCAAATATGCTGCTGCTATTATTCTTATCCCTCCACTCTAAGGTAAATCCTTTAGCTTTGGCATTTATAACATAGTAAGCTTTAGGTTTGAAGTTTTTAATTTCCTCTTCTCTGTTAATTATCATGGCTAAGGTTGCTGACTGCACACGCCCTGCGGTAAGCTGTGCATTATATTTGCAGGTTAGCGCTCTGGTTATGTTAAGGCCCACTACCCAGTCAGCCTCTGCCCTGCACTTGGCAGCTTTATATAAATTGTCATATTCTTTGGCAGATTTTAAACTTCTAAAGCCTTCCATGATAGCTTTATCCGTTTGAGAAGAAATCCACAGCCTCTTTAAAGGCTTATTGACCCTTGCCTTTTCTATTATCCATCTTGCCACCAGCTCCCCTTCACGGCCTGCATCGGTAGCTATGACTATATCACCTACATCTATTCTGAGCATCTGCTCCTTAACGGCATTATACTGCTTTCCGCTCTGCTTTATAACCACAAGCTTTAAAGGCTGAGGCAGCATAGGCAGATCTTCAAGCTTCCATTCCTTATATTTATTGTCATAAACCTCAGGATCCGCTAAGGTGACTAAATGCCCTAGTGCCCAGGTAACAATATATTTATCTCCTTCTATATAACCATTTCCTTTTCTTCCGCATTTCAATACCCTGGCTATTTCTCTTCCTACAGAGGGTTTTTCTGCTAATACAAGTGTTTTACTCATAGTTAATTTATTCTCCTTAGCTTCAATTTATATTCTGCATTATGTAAATTCTCTCTTTAACTAAATAATAACACAGAGATTCTTATATAATATTATAGTATATAACTATTAGAAAAGGTAATTATACCTTTAATCATGAAAATATTCATATTTTTTTGTCTTCTCAATAACTTTATAAAAATCAAAGGGACATGTCCAACTCATCAAATCAGTCAAACACATCCCTATATATTATATCGAAAAAATTCCACCAGGAGTTTCTCCTCTATTTTACCTTGTTAATTTTAAATTCTAAATTGCTTCCGCCTTCTGCCCCAAAACTTTACCAAAGAAACTTCTTCTCTCCAAGACCAATACAGCCATTATAAGTCCTAAGGAAAGCAGCTCTGAAAAGGGCACTGTGAGCCATATTCCATTTACTCCAAAGGCTAAAGGAAGGAGCTTTAAAAGAATTCCTATAAATATTACCCCTCTGAACAAGGATATAGTATTGGAGTAATTATTTTTTGCAATAGCCTGGAAGTACGCTCCCATAACTATAGTAATTCCCATTAAAGGAAAGGCTATAAAATATCTCTTTATCCCTTCTACAGTCATAGCTATCATCTCTCCAGTTTCGCTGGTAAAGGCTGAAGCTATAACTTCCGGCTTCCATAATCCCAAAAGTAAAAACAATATTCCTGTGATTACTCCTGAAGCTAATCCTAAGTTTCTTGCGGAAAGAGCTCTTTTATTCTTCATGGCTCCGTGATTAATGCTTACAATAGGTTGTATACCCTGAGCTATTCCAGTTATTATTGCAACCAGCATTATAGAGCAGTTTGCTATAATACTGTAGGCCGCCACTCCTAACTCTCCTATAGAATTTAAAAGCTCTTTATTGAATAAAAATATAGCTATGCCGGAGCTTAGTTCTATGATGAAGCCGGCTAATCCTATAGCAGTTATTCTCCTTACCACCTTTAAATCCAAAGCGGTAACACCAAGCTTCAGATGATTTTCTCCTGTAAAATGAAGAGATAATATTGAAACTGATATCATTGCGGACATTACCGTTGCTATTGCCGCTCCTCTCATGCCCATATTAAGTGGATATATAAATATATAATCAAAAACCAAATTTGTCAGTCCCCCGGCTATAGCAGAAAACATGGCTCTTTTATATCCTCTGTCGTTTCTAACCAAAGCGGTAAGATTCTGTACCATAAGGAAAAATGGGCTGAAAAGAAGTATTACTCCTAAATATTCTTTAACTAAGGGAAGCATATCCTTAGTTGCTCCAAGAGCCAAAGCTATTTTATCCAAGAATAAGGTGCCGGTTATACTGTAGAAAGCTCCCATTATAACACCTAAGGTAACAGAACTTTTAAAGAATTTTACCGCAGACTTTTCATCTCCTGATCCTCTGCTTATAGACATAGCTGTAGCTCCGCCTCCGCCTATGAGCATTCCTGTACCGTAAATTATATTATATATAGGAAGAGATATATTAAGAGCAGTTAATCCTTCCTTGCCTATACCTCTTCCTATAAAAATAGTATCAAATAAAATATATAAAGACACTGTGATCATACCAAGTACGCTGGTAGATACATATTTAAAAAATAAAACCTTTATATCATCCTCTAATAAATTCAGCTTATGTTTCATAGCTATCCCTCCTTACTGCACCTCACCTATTTTAAAGGTTATAGTAACTATAAGGTCAATACTATTTTGAAAACTTTTTTATAGGAAGCTGAATTTCAGTGATAAATTCTACTTCTTCATCGGAAAATGCCGCTTCGGCAATATTAAGAACCAGTACATCTCCTGCAGGTTCATAACTATTTTCTTCACACCACTTTAAAAGAGCCTCCATGTATTCTTCCCCCATATTGTAGCTTCCATAATAGGTTATACAGGCATAATCTCCTGAAGGGAGCAGAGCCACCTTTCCCTCCACCTTTGGGTTGTTTTGAAAAAGTAAAGCCATGGAATTCCATTTATTATTCTTTTTATTAATAAAATCTTCCTTTTTCATAGTTAAAGTTATAATGCTGTCAAAAATGATTTCATCCTTTTTAATAAGACCGCTGAGCTCTATGAGATTATACTCAAACTCCACCTTATTAAGCCTGCTTTCAAGGGTCACATAAAGCATATATCTTTCTTTAAATCCTTCAATTTTCACTTCCGGTGAATTTGCCCTTAAAGATTGTTCTTTTATATTTGTAAGTTTGCTTTCTATACTCCTTTCAAGAATCTGAAGCCTTTTTATTTCATTCCTTATAGACTTTTTCTGAAGCTCCAGTATATTTAAAAAATCATTAAGCTTTCTATCCTTTAAGTAATCTTTAATATCCTTAATGGATAAGCCTAAAGTCCTTAAAAATAAAATTGCATCCAATAATGCAAACTGATCTATTCCGTAATATCTGTATCCATTATTCTTATCCACATATTGAGGGCTGAAGAGCTGGATTTTATCATAATACCTTAAGGTTTGCGCAGAAATGTTATGAATTTTTGCCATCTCTCCTACAGTAACTTTTGTTTTCAATTTGCTCCCTCCCTGAAGGCTTAATTTTCACAGTGCTTTTATGTGAAATTATTTATTCACAAAAAGTCCCATCAAGTAGATTTTACAATAGTTATTTAAACTATGTCTACTTAATGGGACTTTATAATAAATGTGCTTATAGTCTTATTTTAGAGTTTTAAAGGCATATCCTCTGCTTTTAAGAAGGCTTATTATTTCTGGAAGAGCCTCTACAGTGGATTTCTTTGCATCTGTATCATGCATCAATATAGTTATTTTATCTATATTAGCTGACTCCATCTTGTCAAGTTCCTTTGTAATTGCGGATACTATCTGCTCTTTAGTCCTGTTTTTGCTTCTGGCATCTGTAGAGTCTATATTCCAATCTAAAAAGGCAATACCCTTAGCTGCAAAGGCTTCCTTAACGGGCTGCATATTCTTCCAGGACATACCTCCTCCTGGGAATCTTACAACCTTTGTTTGGAAGTCTTCTCCTAATACCTCTTGAAGTTTTTTATTGGCAGTTTCAAAATCTTCAGTTATATTATTTAAATTAGCGCTTCTTCCCGGATAAAGCTTATCATAATTATGAGAATTGCTATGATTTCCTATAGCATGTCCTTCTTCTAGCGTCTGCTTTAAGATGCTTTTATGATCTTCCGTTTTATCCACATTTTTTCCTAATACAAAAAAAGTAGCCTTTACATCATTTTCTTTTAAGATATTTAATATAGCCGGTGTACTCTTTGGTGAAGGCCCATCGTCAAAGGTTAAAAACACCATTTTATTCCCGTCAGCTGTAAGCTTATATTCATTAGCCTTTTGTGCATCAACGGCACTGAAGGTGAACTTGTCCCCTTCTATAGAGGTGTTGGATCCTTTATTCACATCAGTAGGAAGAGGCTTTTTAACCTCAGGTTCCTTTTCTGTGTTCTTATCCTCTGAATCCCTATTTCCTAAAACCATCTTATCCTGAATGCTACCTAATATATTTTTATTTTCCCCTGAGGAATTATTCACATATTTACTTGTAAAATAAGCAGTTCCTAAGCCTAAACCTATGGAAAGTATACTTACTGTAAAAAATAACACTGCTTTCTTTACTTTATTTCTTTTATCCCTGCGTTTTTCCAGCCTATCTGACATTTTATCAATCCTCTTTATATTTTATATTTTTGATTAGCTTGTCCACCTTGCTAACCCTTTATCTAAGATTTATATATAAATTTATGTATAATGAATCTCTGCTCCATTCCTATTTTATAACTTGTACATAAATAATTCTACATATTATTTAAAAAAATATTAAATTTTTATTAACTGTTTTCCCAAAGGTTTACTTTATACATATATTACGAGTATTTTCGTCGAAAGTGCTCTTAATTGATATAAAATCTCAATAACTTTTATGGAGTATAATTACAACCTTGATTTTTCTGCTTGTTTTTATAAAATAGCCTTGAATTTTTTGTAATACTTCTTTTATTTAAAAGGATAATTGTATTAAAATGTAGAATTAAGCATATGGGCTTAATATGTGTGGGGAGGGAATTAAATTGTTGAATTTATTCAAAAGAAAAATCAGTATGGAAGACTTTGCATATAAGCTCTACGAGCAGACCAGAAATATTTCTTTACAACTCACAGATAACAGAGACGCTTTAATAACCTTAGGTTGTGGGGATGTGAAGAGCAGCATTGTAGAGCTCAACAGCTTTCAATATATTATGTACAGAACTAATCTTATTTTATGGACAAAAATTGAGGATGAAATATTTTACGGAGAAATAAGAGATTCTTATCAGAACTTATGCAAAAAATTCATTGATGAATTTTTATATTATCATTCAGAGGATCCAAGTTTAGACAAACATGGAATGACTAAACTCTTTTTTGAATTTGATAAAATACTTAAAGATCATTATCCTGATAGATTAAAAATAATAAATAACCAGATGAATTATCTGTGTTACTTTATGAAAGGAAGCTATCCCACTAACGACGAAAAAGCTTATTTCTTGAGTTTAGGAATAGAAGTGGAAAACAGGATGTTGGATTTAGTCAATTCTCTTATTGAAAAGCTATAAAAAATAATCTTCTATTTTGTAATAAATAAACAGCACTTAAAAAGCCTGATTATAAGCTTTATAAGTGCTATTTTAATATACAATAAGATGCTTTCTCAGAAATTTTTTCAAAAATCTATAATTTAAAATCAAATATTACAATTTATCCTTTTAATTTGTCACAAAATTGACACAATAGAATAATATAATATTAGTGTGATAAAGATTTTTTTCATTATTCCTTCCCTTAAAGCCTGCCGGCTCCCCACTGGCAGGCTTTATTTCACTATATCTAAAAGCTGACTTAAATCCTGTATTTCATAACTGCATTTTATATCAGTTTCGTTTTTTAAACCTTTTGGATTAAACCAGCAGGTTGCTATTCCTGCATTATTACCGCCCTTAATGTCAGAGGATAGAGAATCACCCACTATAAGAACTCAGCTTTTATCAAGTTTTCCTATCTTATCAAATACATAATCAAAAAATTCTATTTGAGGTTTTTGATAGCCGCTGTCTTCTGAAACGAAAATATCAGTAAAAAATTTATTTATACCTGAATTATTGAACCTTCTGTATTGAGTTCTTGAAATTCCATTGGTAACTATATATAATCTGCACATCTTTCTCAACTCACCGCATATTTCTTTAGCTCCCGGAATAAGAAAGGAACCGTAACCCAAAGCTTCCAAATAATCTGTATTGCATTTATATCCATCTTTATCTATGGCAAGTTCCTGAAAAAGCTTGGTGAATCTTATATTTTGTATGTCCTCTTTGGTAACTTCACCATTTTCAAAAGCCTTCCACAGCGCTTCATTTATTGATTTATATCTTTCTTTAATGCTGTCATTACAGTCTATTCCATACTCTATAAGGGTTTGAGTAAGGGCTTGTTCCTCGTCCTTAGCAAAGTCCAGCAGTGTATCGTCTGCATCAAAGAGTATTATGTCAAACTTAGCCATACAATATCCTCCTAAAAATTTATAATTCACAAAAAAATTTTATAATGTTTATATTATGTCACAAAAATGACACATTGAAAATGTATATTGAATATATAAACTAAATCTTTCATTTTACATCCACAATTATAAACTCCCAATAAAAACCCGTTAACTTAAGGCTAACGGGTTTTTATCTGTTATGATATAAAGATGCATTTATTTATCTATAGTCCTTATATCCTTTATGCTCACTCTGTTAGGTGCAGATTCCTCCTGCTTTCCTCTTTGGGTTACCTCCTCCACAGGGATATTCATTTCTCTGGAGATTATGGCTTTTACTCTTGACCTGCAGAAATTTCCCTGGCAGGTTCCCATGCCTGCCCTTGTGCGTCTCTTAACCCCATCGGTGTTCGTCACATCTATACCTCTGTGAATAGCATCTACTATCTCCGCCTCAGTAACGGTTTCACACCTGCAGATTATATTCATTTCAGGATCCTTGTGGTCTATCTTCCCTTTAAATCCTGTTCCTTTTTTTATTATTATAGCTTTTCTGCAGGGATCAAAGTCCTCTTTTTTATGGAGCTCTAGTCCTGATTCTTTGAGTATGTCTACCACCATCTCTGCTATTGCAGGGGAAGAGGTTAGTCCCGGAGAATCGATTCCCGCAACATTTATAAATCCCTTTACCTTGCTTTCTTCTATTATAAAATCATTGGTATTACTTGTAGCTCTGATACCTGCAAAGGTGGTGAGAGCTTTTTTAACATTAAAATCTTTTATGGAAAGTCTTGCTGTCTCTATAACCTCTTCGAGACTTTCCATGGTGGTACCCACGTCATCTCTATCTCCTAGCTCCTCTGCATTAGGCCCTATCATAAAGTTACCATGATAGGTGGTGGTAACAAGAATACCCTTTCCTTTTTCTGTAGGAACCTGGAATATACAGTATTCACCAAATATCTTTGATCCTTGCCGAAAAGTATATACTGCCCTCTTCTGGGATGAATTTCAAAATCATATATGCCCACCATATTTGCTATCATATCGCTGTAAAGCCCTGCGGCGTTAATAATATATCTGCTTTCTATCTCTTCATTTTCAGTTTTTACTTTAAAATGATCTCCCTCTTTTGTAATACCTGTTACTGCACTATCAAGCTTCAGCTTCACCCCATTTTTTATCGCATTTTCAGCTAAAGCTATGGTCATTTCATAAGGTGAGGCAACTCCTACGCTTTTAGCATATAAGGCTACCTTTACCTCCTCATTAATGTAAGGCTCAATCTCTCTGATCCTGTCTGCACCAATTATCTCTAAGTCATCACAGCCTATCTTTAAACCGTTTTCATAAAGACCTTTTATAGTTTTCTCATCATTTTCGTCAAAACCTATAACCAATGCTCCGGTATTTCTATATCCAAAATTCAGCTCTTGGTTAAGCTTCTCAAACATGGCGTTTCCTTTTACGCATAGCTTACCTTTTAAGGTCCCGTATTTAGCAGCATAGCCTCCATGCACTATTCCGCTGTTAGCTTTGGATGCTCCTGTAGAAACATCATCTTCCTTTTCTAATAAACATATTTTTAAATCATATTTAGAAAGTTCTCGGGCTATGGCGCATCCAACTACTCCCGCGCCTACAATAACAATATCATACATAATTGCAAGACCCCCCCTATACACCGAAAATTTAATATTATTTTACCACTACCTGGTATAAAAAGGTATAGGCTTCATAAGGATTTTCACTTATTTAACAAAAGCAGCCAAAGATTCACGATATCTTATATATACTGAATCTTTGGCTGATTAACCTTATGTATGTTTATAATTAAATTACTGTTTATATATAGATTTCATTAAAACTGCCGCTGTTAACGCTAATATATGTACTGAATTTATGATTAAAAAGTTTTTTACAGCTATGATGAAAGTATCTTTTTTAGTCTGCTTTTCATAAAAGATATTTATATTCCTCTTAACAGGTATAAGGGTAATAAGTGTAACCCCGCATATCAATGGTTCAACCCCTAAAATAATGAGAACAGCTATATCTGCATATATAATATAATAAAGCATCTTAAACAGCTTTAGAGCATTTTTCCTTCCTATATAAATAGGAAGGGTATACCTTTTATTTTCTATATCATCTTCAATATCGCAGGTATTATTTGCAAGCATAATGTTGGAGATTCCCATCATTGTGGTTATGGATATCAATAGGATGTACATAACTTCTTTAAGATTTACCTGCAGGCTTAAAATCCCTGAAATATAACTTAAAGATATTAAGTTTCCTTGAGAAACATGAATATATACAGCTATAAAAAGAATTACAAAGCCCATAAAAAACCCTGAAAATATTTCACCTAAGGGTGTTCTTGATATAGGCACAGGACCAAAGGAATAAAGAATTCCTACAATAAAAGATATCCCTCCTAATATAAGCACTATGATATCCGTATTAAGGTAAAGCATAAAACCCAACGCTGCAGCGATTATGCACAGTGTAAAAATCACTGTAAGTACGGTTTTTTCCTTTAGCTTATAACTTACTATGGCATTATGGCTTTCATAGTTAAAGCCTTGAGTTTTAACCGCTTTTTTATAGTCCATATAGTTGTTTACAGCGGTGGTGGCCATATCGATGCATAAGAGAGATATGAGCATAAGCATAAAATTTTTTAGGTTAAAAGTATCAAATCTATAAACAGCATATAAGGTTCCCAGTAAAAAGGGAATGACACTGGCTGCCTTAGTTTGTATTTCAACTAATTTAAGAAAGCTTATAATAGATATTTTAAACCCCTCCATATTAAAATTTTCTTTATAATCGGAAGCTGAATATTGCTCTATGATATTTTATCATAATTTCTTCATTTTTAATCATAAAATACCGGAAGCTTTCTTAAACCTTTCCTGCTTCTATACCATATCCATCAGGCCAACAGAGCTCTATCGCTTAAAGAATCACCTAAATCCAGAGAATCAAAATGATCCAGAAGCCTTTTTACAGTTATATGCTTTTTGCTTTCTCCGCTTATATCTAAAACTATTTCTCCTTCATGCATCATAAGAAGTCTGTTTCCCATAGATATAGCATGGTTCATATTATGGGTTATCATAAGGGTAGTTATTAAGCTTTCCTTTATTATTTCTTCTGTAATAGAATTTAATCTTTGAGAAGTTTTAGGGTCTAAGGCTGCAGTATGCTCATCTAAAAGCAGAAGCTTAGGTTTTTTCATCACCGCCATAAGAAGGGAAAGAGCCTGCCTCTGTCCTCCTGACAGTACTCCTACCTTATCATTTAATTTATTTTCCAAACCTAAATTAAGCTGCGAAAGCATCTCTTTAAAATGGGAAATATTTTTCTTTGAAACTCCTAAGGTTAAATTAAAGCTTTTTCCTTTATTATATGCCATAGACATATTCTCTAAAATCGTCATGGAAGGTGCCACCCCCTTAGAAGGATCCTGAAGCACTCTTCCCATAAAGGCTGATCTTTTATATTCCGGAAGTCTTGTTATATTTTTATTATCTAAAATTATCTCTCCGCTGTCCGATTCTAAACTCCCCGCTATAATGTTTAAAAGAGTGGATTTTCCCGCTCCATTACTGCCTATTATGGTAACAAACTCCCCTTTATTTACATTTAAATTTAAATTATCAAATACCCTCTTTTCATTCACAGTTCCCTTATCAAAGCTTTTACATAGATTATGAACTTCCAGCATTACTTCACCCCTCCTTTAACCTTTAAAGCCTTTTCCTCTATTTCCTTAGGAAGATTTATCTTAAGCTTTGCTGCCGCATCCTGATTTATAACTAAAGTCATTTCCTTCATTAAGGAAACCTCCATATCTTCAGGTCTTTTCCCTTCTATTATCTCAACTGCCTTAAGACCGGTTTCATAACCCAGCTTTTCGTAGTCTATTCCATTGGAGGCTAAAGCTCCCTGCTTCACATGTGCATCCTCCGCACCTATAATGGGTATATTGTTTTTAAAGCATAAGTCTGCTATCACCGGAAGAGAAGAGGCTACCATATTATCTGTAGGAGTGTACATCACATCAATTTTATCAAGGATGGAAGTTAACACCTGAGAGGCTTCATTAATGCTGGTAATCCCCCTGCTTACTACCTCCAAATTGTATTTAACTGCAGCTTCCTCAAGGTTCTTAATCTGAATTTCAGAATTATTTTCGCTGGTATTGTATAAAACCCCTATTCTTTTTGCATCAGGTACCAAAGCCTTTAAAAGTTCAAGCTGCTTTTCTGATGGAACCATATCTGATGTACCGGCAACATTAGTGCCTGACTTTTCCATGGACTTAACAATCCCAGCTTCTACAGGATCCGTAACTGCTGTCATCAATATAGGTGTTTTTTTCGTAGAATTGTAAGCCGCCTGCGCTGCAGGAGTAGCTATTGCAAATATCATGTCCTTATTAGTAGAGACAAATTTTTGTGCTATACTTTGAGCTGTAGGTATATCTCCCTGAGCATTTTGTATGTCCAGTTCTATATTTTTTCCCTCTTCATACCCTTTATCCTTTAAAGCTTTAATAAATCCCTGCCTTGCTGAATCCAGAGCAGGATGTTCCACAAGCTGTGATATACCAATTTTGATTTTCTTTTTATCTTTTAATCCCTGAGAAGCAGCTCCTGAAGAGCATCCTGTCAATATTATTCCTGCTGTTAAAAATGAAATTAATCCTAATATTCTTTTTCCTGCCATACTTCCATCCTCCAAAATTAAATGTTTTATGTATTATAAGTATTTATGAAAATTTTGCTTTTTTAAATGCCTTAAAGCTTATGCTGCTGTTATTTAAAGCTAATGCTGCTACCACTATTAAAGCTGTAATAAGCTTTAAATCCGTGGGTTCAAGTCCAACCTGAAGAGCTAAAGCTACTACGGCTTTATAAATAACCGCTCCAAAAACCACCTTAGTAGAAAGCTTTATAACTTTCACCCTTTTTAGTATTGATTCTCCTAATATTACTGCTGCTAATCCCATAACTACTATACCTGTTCCCATTCCTATATCTGCAAAGCCCTGCTGCTGAGCCATAATTGCTCCGGATAGGGCTACAAACCCGTTAGAAAGCATAAGTCCTATAATTTTAACCCTGTTTTTGCTCACCCCTAAAGAAGTAACAAGCTGCTCATTATCCCCTGCTGCTTTTAGTAGGAATCCCAGCTTTGTATTTAAAAATAAATCTAAAATCAATTTTACAATTACAAAAAAGGCTGAAATTATAATTAAAGGCTCTATCCCTTCTGAAAACACTGTACTTGTCCCAAAAAGAGGTATATTTGCTTTAGTCATGATTCTTAAATTAACGGAATACAAGCCTATCATAACCAATATACCTGACATTAAATTAGTTATTTTGAATTTAACGTGAAGTATACCTGTGATAAGACCTCCCAGACATCCGCTGATAAGGGCTAAAGCTGAAGCAAAGAAGGGATTTATCCCTCTTACTATACAAGCCGCCGCCACTGCAGCACCTAAAGGAAAAGTACCGTCTACGGAAAGATCGGGAAAATCCAATATTTTATAGGTTATATATACCCCTAAAGCCGCAATAGAAAATATAAGTCCCTGCTCCAATATATTTATAAGTATCTGCATATTCCATTCCTCCATAAAACTGTTTAACTTTTTTTAATAACTTTTAAAAATAAAAAAACTCTCCAATAGGAGAGCTCATCGCATCACAAAGAAAATTATAAATAACCCTGAATTTAAAGCATCAGGTTTTTATAATCCAATATCTCCTACTATACTACAAAACTACATTTTTCAATAAAAACTACATAAGATTTATATTCTCATCACAGAGAATTAATCCATACTTCTACTATAACTACCATCCTTCAAATATCTACCTTTAAGCATTAATAAAAGCAGCAATCTCTTTATCTGCTGTATCTGCTTACTAAAATTCTTATTCAGCACCTTGCTGATATTCTACATTGTTCTACACATTATCTGTATTTTAACTCCCTTTTTTCTCATTGTCAACACTGTTTTATCCTTACATGTTAGGGATGGATCTATGTCCCAATCCTATTACTACCTCATTAAGATGCAGAAGCCCTATGCTCATAAATATGCACACGCTGAGGTGTTCACCGCATCTTGCTATACCTATTTTACCACCTACGTTTAATCCATTTGCCTTATTTGCTATCTGCATTATTGCCTCTCTGGCAGCCCCTGCTACAGCACCGTCGTGAACATGCCAATCTTTTATAAGACCGCATCTCTTTGAGGCTACTAAAGCTCTTTCTATAATTTTGGGTATGGAATTATTTATATTACCGCCAACGTCTACAGCCACGGATATTATCCCTAGCCCTTTAAAATACTTTTCTAATTCCTTTTCCTCTTCCCTAGACGATATAGCCAACTTCACAGATGCTTTAGCAACATCTATACTGCCAATTTCCATTAATTACACCTCCAAATTGTATTACTTATTATTTCAACATAAAAATTAATTTTTATCAACAGGTTATTTATTTTATGTAATTTTGCGCCTTTATAACTTTAAGTATCTATTAACATTATAAACTTTATTTAAAAGCTTTTGAAATTTTAAAGGTTAATTATATTTATACTGTATATTAGTTATAAGGATTTGGAAAATTACTTTTAAATAGAAGGTTAGGAGGAATAATCATGGTTAATTTTAATGAAGATTTAAGTAATAATAAACTTCCGGACTATACTGAATCCTATTGGATAGCCTCTTCGTCATTTCCGTCTTTTAATGAGGTTTCCGGAGATTTTTCTGCGGATATAGTCATTGTAGGTGCAGGAATCACCGGCATTACCACAGCTTATCTCCTCAGCAGAGAAGGCTTAAAGGTTACGGTGCTGGATGCAGGTAAAATTCTTAACGGAACAACCGGACACACCACTGCTAAGGTAACGGTTCAGCACAACTTAATTTATGACGAACTCATTTCAAATTTAGGAAAAGAAAAGGCTCAGCTTTATTATAATGCCAATAATGAGGCCTTAAAATTTATTTATAATACCATATCTGAAAATAATATTTCCTGCGACTTTAAAAAGGAAGATGCATATATATTTACTAACTCTGAGGAATATGAGGAGAAGCTCATAAAGGAATTTAAAGCCTACGGAGAGTTAGGTATTAACGGAGAATATTTAGATTCTATTCCTATACCTGTACCTATAAGAGCAGCACTTAAAATTAAGGATCAGGCTCAGTTCCATCCCTTAAAATACCTGCATTTTATGGTGGAATTCCTTATTAAAAATCAAAGCACCCTTTATGAAAATACCGAAATCATTGATATAGAGCCGGGAGAAAATACTGTACTTACAACATCCAAAGGTCATGAAATACAGGCTAAGCAGGTAGTTATAGCTTCCCACTTTCCATTTTGTGATGAAAAGGGCTTGTATTTTGCCAGAATGTATGCTGAACGCTCTTATGTACTTGGAATAAAGCCGGAAAAGAAATTTCCAGGGGGAATGTATATTTCCGCTGAAGGTCCAGGAAGGTCAATACGAAGCACTCCTTTCGGAGAAGGCGAACTGCTTCTCATAGGAGGAGAAAACCATAAAACAGGTCAGGGACCTGATACCATGAGTCACTATGAGGCACTTAAGCAGTTTGCAGACGAAACCTTTGGAGTGAGCTCTATGGAATATAGGTGGTCTGCCCAGGATTTAACCACTTTGGATATGGTACCCTACATAGGACATCTAACCTCTGATTTTGAAAATATATATGTGGCTACAGGCTACAGAAAGTGGGGTATGACCAATGCTACAGCAGCTGCTCCTATACTTAGAGATATGATAATAGGCGTGGAGAATCCATACACAGAGCTCTTTACACCTTCACGATTTAACGCTGATCCTTCCATAAAAAATGCCGTTACACAAAATGCTAATGTGGCCAAGAATTTAATTAAAGGAAAATTGGAGATTCCTTCGGAGGATTACAACGCCCTTAATCCCGATGAAGGGAAAGTGGTATCCTATAAAGGAAATAGAGCAGGAGCATACAAAGATAAGGAGGGTAATCTCCATATAGTAGATACTACCTGCACTCATATGGGCTGTGAGCTTCAGTGGAACAGCGGTGATAGAAGCTGGGACTGCCCATGCCATGGTTCAAGATTCTCCTTCCAGGGTAAAGTGATAGAAGGACCTGCATTACAACCACTAAAAAAGCTTAAGTAATAAAAGAATGTCACTTTTCAGGTGCCAGGCACCTGAAAAGTGACATTCTTAATTATAGATTCACGGTTTTCCGATTATTTTCCTGATTTCATGTAATATTCCATAACCCTCTTGGCTATGGGAACCACAAAATGGCTTCCTCCGCGATTCTTAACATTTTCAACCATCATGGTAAGCACAATTTTAGGATTATCGTTATTCATCACTACAAACCAGCCGTTTTCTTCAGCTGCAGTATCCTCCAGACTCTTTTTAAGCTCTGCGGTACCTGTTTTTCCTAAAAGACTTATACCGTTTATTTTTGCCTCTCTTCCTGTACCTGAAGGATCTTCAATTACTGCTTTTAGGTATTCCTGAAGTATTTTTATATTATCCTGTGATATCACGTTTTCCTTCCAAGGTTTACTGGAAGCCGGCTCCAGCAAAGGAGTCATTATGTTTCCATCATTAACCAAAGCACTGTAAGCTAAGGCTACATGCAGAGGACTCATAAGCACCTCTCCCTGACCATAACCGGTATCGGAAAGCTGAATATCATTTTTTATTTTTCCTTCATTGGCTATCTGAGCTTTAGCTATAGGGTAAGGGAATGGAAGATCTTCATTCAATCCAAACTTGCTGCTTTCCGCTGCAAAATCATCTTTTCCTATTTTTAAAGCCGCTTGAGCAAAATAAATATTGTCTGAGTATATGAAAGCGTCTCTTAGATTTACAGGTTTACCTGGGTCTGACACCCTTGTTACCTTGTAATTTCCCCAGGAGCTGTCCTTCTGCCACTGTTTTCCTTGAACATCTATGGTATCCTTCAAATTTATGCTTCCCTTTTCCAGACCTATAGCAGCAGTTATCATCTTAAAGGTGGAACCGGGGGCAGTAGCTAATTTAAACCTATTATTAAATTCTGCATTTTTACTCTTTTCCCACTGGGCTTTTACCTTTTCAGGTACATAAGTGGTATATAAATTAGAATCGAAGGAAGGTGAACTTACAAGAGCCAGTACCTCTCCTGTTTTTGGATTTAAAGCTGAGGCTGAGCCAGGTTCTTTTCCTAATTCCTCGTATATTTTCTTTTGAAGGTCAAAATCTACAGTAAGCTTTATATTTTCTCCATCCTTAGGTTCCTTCTTAATAAGTACAACTTTTTCAGTTTCTTTTCCATCCTTTTGTTTGGAGATATAAATAACGCCTCCATTTTCGCCTTTAAGCCTCTTATCAAATACCTGCTCCAGACCTCTTTTACCTATTATGCTTGTGGAGCTATAACCTTGACCTTTAAACTTTTCCAGTTCTTCTGCGGTAATTGAACCAACATTTCCTATTAGTGAACCAAAAGCTTCTCCTCCCGGATAAACTCTTCCTATAGGTTTTGTATGAATAACCCCTTCAATCTTCATAGCTTCAGTGAGCTTTTCCTGATCCGTGGTCAATAAATTCACTATAGGAATAAATATTTCAGGCTCATTTACTCCCTTTATTTTTCCTTCAATAAAGGCTGGTGTTACATCCAGTATTCTGGAAAGCTCCGCTATTTTTGCTTCTTTGTTATTTTTACTGAAGGTTCCGGAGTTCACTCCTAAAGACACTATAGGAGCATTTACAGCTAAGGGCTTTCCGTTTCTGTCATAAATTTCTCCACGTTTTGCATTATGAGATTCCGCTCTGACCTTATCTCCCGGTGACATTTGGGGAAATATAAGCTTTTCATTCCAATCTACAGCCCATACCTCCTTATTTCCTGCCTTTTCCTTAACCAAGGTCATCTCATAACCTTTAACTTCCATACTCCCTGCCATGGTATCCATGGTCATTGAAAAAGGAACTTTAACGGTATTATCCTTACCTTCTTTTAATTTATCCACACCCTCAGCATTTATGGTTATGTTTTCTGCTTCTATGCCTTTATAAATCGCTGTATATCTATCTACAAATTCTTTCTCTGTAACGCTTTCCTTTGTTTTAGCAGACAGCATGCCGTACATAGCAGCATAATCTTTTTTCTGCCATTTATCCTTATATGTTTCAAACTTCTCAGCAGGCTTTTCCCCTTTTGAACAGGAGGTTAAGAAAATTCCTGAAAGGGTTAAAATCATTATCGAAGCTGCTAATACTAAAGATTTTTTACTTATAAATCTCACCATATAAAATCACCTCTTTAATAATTTTACCATAAATTAATTAATAAACCTTTTTAATTTTTAAAATTACCCAGAAATATTTGGACAATTTGGTGAATAAAATCCTTTATATAACTTTTACAAAATTTATATTAAAAAAACATAAAGTAGTGGTATTATATAATAGCAGAGTTTAGTTTGCTTTAATTAGCATAATATAATTTTTATAATAATTAAGGCATATTCGAAAGGAAGTGTTTCAGTGAATGTGATTTTATTGGAGGGGGAAGAGATAATTAAAGAAGGGAAATGCTTTAACTGCAGCTTGTTGAACAACCAGCCTGGAAAGCTGATATTAACGGACAGAAGGCTGATATTTGCAGGTCCCGGACTTGATTTTGAACGGGACAATCTAACTTTTAATCTTAGAGATATTCAATCCTTTGAAAAAACTTCTGCTTTTAATCTCTTAAAACCCATTCCTATTCCCAATGCCATAAAAATAAGCACCATTAATGGAGAAACTTATAGATTCAGAGTACAGGACAGAGATAAATGGCTTAATGTGCTGAAATGGCACATACGCCCCACTAAATAATGAGCTCCCATATAAATTGCTACCTGCCGCTATGCTTAATAAGTAAAGCGGTTTCTTTTTGCAATTTTCAACCTGATATGGTTATGATATTACTATGGATATATTTGAATAAGTTAGGAGGTTTATTTATGAAATTGCTTATTTTGGTTCTTAATAAGGTAGAAGCTTTGGAGGATATTTTGGAAAATTTCAGTAAATCCGGAATAAAGGGTGCTACTATAATAGATTCTCAGGGTATGGCAAGAGTACTCACCGGCGCGGATTCAGAAAATCTTCCCCTATTCGGTTCACTTTCTATGCTCATTAACGAAAACAGACCCTTTAATAAAACTATATTTTCCGTATTAAATGAGGAGGATATCCCTCTGGCATTAAGTGCAATTGAAGATGCGGTAGGAGATATCACCAAGCCGGACGTAGGTATAGTGTTTACCATCCCCATAGACTTTGTAAAAGGAATTCAAAGATAATTATACATAGGAGGAAATAATGTTAATCAACTCACTTTTTTACTTAGCAGTAATATTATTAACGGGATTACTTTTTGGAAAGCTGTTAAACAAATTTAAATTGCCTTATGTAACAGGTTATATAATCGGCGGCATTATAATCGGTCCTTCCCTTTTAAATGTAGTTCCAGGAGAAATGATAAAAAGCTTCAGCATAATTACAAAGGCAGCTTTGGGATTTATAGCTTTTAACATAGGAAGCGAATTCAGCATTCCCCAAATAAAAAAATCTGGCTTCGGTGTTATTATAATCACTATATTGGAAGCCCTTTTTGCCGTATTTTTAGTAGACTTTGCCATGATATTTATATTTAATCAGCCTGTGCAGTTCAGCATACTGTTAGGCGCTATTGCTGCTGCTACCGCTCCTGCTGCCACTGTTATGGTAATCAGGCAGTACAAAGCTAAAGGTCCTTTAGTAAATACACTGCTTCAGGTGGTTGCTATGGACGATGCTGTGGCTATAATAGCCTTTAGTATTTCCCTTGCAATAGCACAGTCAATGAATGGCGCTTCAGGTTCATTTTTTACTCAGGCAGTTATAAAACCGGGAATAGAAATTTTTGGTGCCGCTTTACTTGGAATTATATGCGGATTTTTATTGGCTCTTCTTTCAAAAAAGGCCTCTGGAGAAGACCAGCTTTTAGTAATAACCATAAGCATAATCCTTCTGGCCTTAGGAATCTCTGAGTATTTTAATTTTTCCTCACTGATTTCCTGCATGATGATTGGCGCTACACTTGTAAATATAACGGTAAATAAAAAGCCTTTTACACTGACTGACAGATTTACACCGCCTCTGTTCGTGGCCTTCTTTACCCTTGCTGGATTGGATCTTGATTTATCAATAATTGCCAGCGTAGGATTAATAGGAATAGGTTATGTTGTTTTCAGAGCTGCCGGAAAGCTGTTAGGCTCATTTTTAGGAGCTAAAATAGCGAATTCCCCTAAAGCGGTTCAAAAATACCTTGGATTAGCTTTAATTCCACAGGCCGGCGTAGCCTTAGGGCTGTCCATGATAGCTGAAAATTCTTTAGAAAACGGAGCAGGTACTGCTTTAAAAACTATTATACTGTCAGCAACGGTGATATATGAATTAATAGGTCCCGTCCTTGCAAAGATCGCTTTATCAAAAGCCGGAGAAATAGATAAAAATCTGAATTCATAGATTCATCCTTGCAGTGATTATCCTCTTAATGGCATAAAAAGTAATGGGACTCTCAATTAATAGCACCAAAAAAACGCTTCAAGCATTAAATGCTTCAAGCGTTTTTTTATTATGTGCTGCTTAGCTTTTTTTCAGTACCGTGAAAGAATCGGTATAAAAATCTTCCTGAAAACATCATCATTAAAGGCATAAGTGGATATGCATACCTGCTGAAGGTATAGTATGGAAGGTACAGTAAATTAATTAGCACAATGGCTGAAATAATAATGACGCTCCAATATTTTTTCTGTGTTTATTTTTATAATACTGGATTATTCCAAGTACAGCAGTTAATAAAACTATATAGTGCACCGCTCCTGCAAGTATCAGACCAATGGAATTCTCCCAGTAAAAAGGCTTATTCCATAAATGATAAGTTTTCCCTATGGTATACCACAAAAAGTACTTTATAGGCTCCTTGCTTGCATATTTCTTAAGCCTATCTATACCCATATCCATTTCATTTTTGTTTTTTTCAAGGAAATTATCTCCTTCTCTATATTCTACTCCAAAGCCTCCGCTTTGATCGTAATTTATAAAGGTTCCCTGAAGAAAAGGATTGCCGCTGGAAGCTGTAAAAGGAATAAATTTGTTAAACTCTCTATAATTTCTTATCCACCATGGACTCATAATACAGCAGAAAATTATAAACACTAATGAAGTATATTTCATTATATCCTTTATGCTGTATTTATTTTTTATCCAGATTATCAATATTATAAGAGGATATGCAGCTAAAGGAGGTCTGAACATGCACAGAAGACTCCATACTACTCCTGCCGCAGCGTACAGCTTAAGCTTGTTTTTCTCTATGGCATGAATACTTATATAAATTAAAAGTAAGAATAAAAATTTAACCATACTTTCCATTAATATCAAGCTCGCCACATAAATTTCTACCATATAGACAGCATCCAGTATACAAGCGATTAACGCAACTTTTTCATTAAAAATTTTCTTTGCTATAAGAAATATTAAATAAAGGCTTCCGCATTGAATCAGTATCTGAAAAATCCTAAAAACAAAAAGACCATTAACCTTTCCAAAGAGCCAGAAAAAAGCTGCTAATACATAGCTCAGCCCTGGCATTATATATGCTGTTGGAATGGATGGGTTTTCATAGGTCAAAACTCCTGTTTCCATAAGGGTCCAGGCACTTCTAATGTATTTTGCATCATCGTTGTTAAAGGTCTCCAAACTCCCTAAAAGCGTACTGTTTCCCCACTTCCATATCACCGCCGCAGCTATTATTCCATATAGAGCTATTATCATAACTACATATAATTTAGTTTTATTATTTTCTTTATTTGCTTTTTCTTTATACATACCGTTTCCCCTTTAACTTATACTGATAGTATCTATAAATCTCTCTATAAATAGTTATAAAACAAGTTAATTAAGGATTTAGAATAAACAAACTACTATTTTCTTATTTTTTTCTTAATTATTTCTTACAACTCCTTATTTTTTCTTGTTTATATCTATTTTTCGACATATACACCTACATAATAGCATATCATTCATTTAATTATTAATTATATTTATAAATATAATTAAATCAACCTGATTTTCTCCTTTTTTCTATAGGTATGGAGTTTAAACATAATGCAAATACTACCTTAAAAGCTTTAATTTATTTGAGGAGGTATTTTTATGGCAAAGGTAATAAAAACCATGGATGGAAATCAAGCTGCTGCTGAAGCATCCTATCCATATACCGAGGTAGCAGCAATTTATCCTATCACTCCCTCCACTCCTATGGCTGAAGGAGTAGATGAATGGTCTGCCCACGGCAAAAAAAATATATTTGGTCAGACAGTGAAGGTTTCGGAGATGCAGTCAGAAGCAGGAGCCGCAGGAGCAGTTCACGGTTCTCTGGCAGCTGGAGCTCTAACTACTACTTACACTGCTTCTCAGGGACTTCTTCTTATGATTCCCAATATGAATAAAATGGCCGGAGAGCTTCTTCCTGCAGTTTTTCATGTAAGCGCCAGAGCTATAGCAACCCATGCATTATCAATTTTCGGAGATCATCAGGATGTAATGGCTGCAAGACAAACAGGCTTTGCTTTATTAGCTTCCTCCAACGTCCAGGAGGCTATGGATTTAGGTAATGTCGCTCATCTTTCTGCTATTAAAGCAAGCCTTCCCTTCCTTCATTTTTTCGATGGCTTCAGAACCTCTCATCAATATGAAAAAATAGAAGTGATTCAATATGAAGATGTAGAGAAATTAATAGATTATGAAGCTTTAAAAAAGTTCCGGCAGAGAGCTTTAAATCCTGAGCATCCTACCCTTCGAGGCACCGCACAGAACCCTGATATATATTTCCAGGGAAGAGAGGTTTCCAACAGATTTTATGATGCACTGCCAGATACAGTAAATAAATATATGAAGGAAATTGAAAAAATCACAGGAAGGTGTTACAAACCTTTCAACTACTATGGTCATCCTGAGGCAGAAAATATCATTATCGCTATGGGCTCTGTCTGCGAAACTATAGAAGAAACCGTGGATTATTTAAGAAATGAAGGAGAATCCGTAGGGGTTATAAAGGTTCATCTTTACAGACCCTTCTCTTCTAAATATTTCTTAGATGAGCTTCCTAAAAGCGTAAAGAGAATCGCTGTTCTGGACAGAACCAAAGAACCCGGTTCACTGGGAGAACCTTTATATCTTGATATATGCAATATATTTTACAAGGAAAGAGAAAAGCCCTTAATTGTAGGAGGAAGATATGGATTGGGCTCAAAGGATACACGTCCTTCAGATATAATTGCGGTATTCAATAATCTAAAATCAAATAACCCTAAAAATGGATTTACTATAGGTATTATAGACGATGTTACCGGCACCTCTCTTCCTCAGGTAGAGGACGTAGAAACCACTCCTTCAGGAACCATAAGCTGCAAATTCTGGGGATTAGGTTCTGACGGTACTGTAGGAGCCAACAAAACTGCCGTTAAAATTATAGGAGATAACACCGACTTATATGCTCAGGCATATTTCTCCTACGACAGCAAAAAATCCGGAGGAAGTACTGTTTCCCACTTAAGGTTCGGTAAAAAACCTATTAAATCTCCCTATTTGGTTTATCATGCAGACTATATAGCCTGTCATAACAAATCATTTTTATATAATTTTGATGTTATAAAAGGTTTAAAACCTAAAGGTACCTTTGTACTTAACTGCCCATGGAAGGAGGAAGAATTAGAAAACCATCTTCCTGCCTCACTTAAAAAGTATCTGGCTGAAAATGATATTAATTTTTATATAATAGATGCTATATCCATCTCAAGAGAAATAGGTCTTGGAGAAAGAATCAACATGATAATGCAGTCTGCCTTTTTTAAGCTGGCTCAGGTTATCCCTATAGAGGATGCTGTCAGTTATCTTAAAAAGTCCGTGGAAAAAACCTACGGAAGAAAAGGCGAAAAAATAGTTGAAATGAATAAAATAGCTATCGATAGAGGGGTAGAGGCAATTCATAGGGTTAAGGTTCCTAAGTCCTGGGCTGAAAGTTCTGAAAAACAGACTTCTGCAGCAGATCAGCCGGATTTTATAAAGAATATACTTATACCTATGGCGAGACATGAAGGAGATGAACTTCCTGTAAGCGCCTTTAAAGGTATGGAGGATGGAAGCTTCCCATTAGGAACAACCTCTTATGAAAAGCGTGGAATTGCTGTAATGATTCCTCAATGGCAGATAGATAAATGTATTCAATGCAACCAATGCTCCTATATATGTCCACATGGGGTTATAAGAGCACTGCTTTTAAGCGATGAAGAAAAATCATCTGTTCCAGAAAGCTTTACCACAAAAAAACCTGTAGGTAAGGCACTGGAAAACCTACACTATCGAATTCAAATAAGCCCATTGGATTGTACCGGCTGCGGAAACTGTGCAGATATATGCCCTGCTCCGGGGAAAGCATTAATTATGCATCCTGCAGATGAAGAAATCGAAAACCAAAAGGAAAACTGGGAAATTTCTTTAAAAATCACTGCAAAGGATAATTTAATGGATAAGAAGATGTTAAAAGGAAGTCAGTTTGTAAGACCTCTTTTGGAATTCCACGGAGCTTGTCCAGGCTGCGGTGAAACTGCTTATATTAAACTTCTTACACAGCTTTTTGGAGAAAGAATGATGATAGCCAACGCCACAGGCTGCTCCTCTATTTGGGGAGGAAGCGCACCTTCTATCCCATACTCTACAAATGCTGAAGGAAAGGGTCCTTCCTGGGGAAATTCATTATTTGAAGATAATGCAGAGTACGGATATGGAATGTATCTTGCGGTTAAGCAGATGAGAGAAGGAATAAAACTTTCAGCGGAAGAAGCTTTAAAAACCCCTATTAAAGAGGAGATTAAAACGGCTTTGGAAGAATGGCTTCAAAACATGAATGATGGAGAAGCTTCAAAAGCAGCTTCAAAAAATCTCGTAGAGCTTCTGGAAAAGGAAAACTGCAAGGCTGACTCACCTTTAGGATGCATATTGGACAAAAAAGATTATCTAGTTAAAAAATCTCACTGGTTTATAGGTGGTGACGGCTGGGCTTACGATATAGGCTTCGGCGGATTGGATCACGTACTGGCTTCAGGAGAGGATGTTAATATCTTCGTTATGGATACAGAGGTGTATTCAAACACAGGAGGCCAGTCTTCTAAGGCAACTCCTACTGCAGCAGTAGCTAAATTTGCCGCAGGAGGTAAAAAGATTCGCAAAAAGAACCTTGGATTAATGGCCATGAGCTATGGCTATGTCTACGTAGCCCAGATTTCCATGGGTGCTAATATGAATCAGACCATCAAAGCTATTGCAGAAGCAGAAGCTTACAAAGGACCATCCCTTATCATAGCCTATGCTCCATGTATCAGTCATGGTATAAGAACAGGTATGGGCACCAGCGTAGCTGAAGAGAAAAAAGCAGTTGAAAGCGGATACTGGCATTTATATAGATATAACCCTGAATTGAAGGAAAAAGGAGAAAATCCTTTTATAATGGATTCCAAAGACCCAACCAAGCCTTTTAGAGATTTCTTAATGGGCGAGGTACGCTACACTTCACTGGCTAAAGTATTCCCTGATATTGCAGAAGAAATGTTCAGTGCCGCAGAAGACCATGCAAAAGAAAGGCTTGAAACCTATAAAAGATTATTGAATCAGCAGCAGTAAGGCATAAATAAGACAGCTTTATGATATCTTTCTTATAAAGCTGTCTTATCTTATTCCTAAATTATTTATTTTTCGTTAGAATCTACCCATTCCTTAGCATTTATCACTTCCATTTCTCCCGGCATGGTAACTCTTGAAACCTCCTTGATATGATGTATATCAGCCCAGGCAGCAGTATCATGTCTTTCTATAGGAATATCCTCACTATTTATATCCGGATTTCCTGACTTTCTTTCTAAATTACCTTTATCCTGTGTCATTTTAAACACCTCCTTTTTATTAGTATTTTCAATTTGTAAAAATGTATTATAGATGTATACCCAAATATATATTTATTATTAAATCTCCAGGAAAATTGAAAAATTGCTGAGTATAATTTAAAATCTATAATAAGTATTTAGTTTTATAATTATGATTTGGGAGGGACACTATGAATTACAGCTTAATAACCGGAGCTGCCAGCGGTATAGGCCTTGAACTCTCCACCCTTCTTGCAGAGGATGGCAATAATTTAATACTCATAGGAAGAAATGAAAAGAGACTCTTAAGCCTAAAATCCAGTCTTGAGAAAAAATATAACATTTCAGCCTATGTAATAACTAAGGATCTTTCCAAAGAAAATGCTCCGGAGGAAATTTACAACGAAATAACCTCCAGAGGCTTTGTGGTGGAAAATCTCATTAACAACGCAGGTTTCGGCTCTTTCGGAAGATTTGTCGAAATAGATACCCACACGGATTTATCTATGATTGACACCAATTGTAGAGCTTTAACCCATCTAATTAAACTTTTTCTTCCGGACATGCTGAAAAGAAACAAAGGACGAATTTTAAATACTGCCTCTACCGCTGCCTTTCTTCCAGGTCCATATATGGCAGTTTATTATGCCACCAAGGCTTACGTTCTATCCCTAAGTGAAGCCCTTGCTTCTGAGACATCTGGTACAGGAGTAACCGTCAGTGTACTCTGTCCGGGTCCTACAAAAACAGAATTTCAAAGCAAGGCTAAAATGAATAAATCCGGTTTTGTAAAGCTTGGATTTATGGATGCCCATACCGTTGCCTTGCACGGATATAAAGGTATGCTTAAAGGGAAAAAGATAATAGTTCCCGGAGCCTTAAATAAGTTTTTAGTCTCCGCAATAAAGCTTCTGCCAAGGAGTATCGTAACCCGTATGGCAAAAAGTACTCAAAAGCTTTAATGTACTTTTTGCGTAAAGCATATTATAACTTCCTCCTTATTTCCTCCTGAGCACTTAAACAAAAAGTTTATATTTTATACGTTGTTTTTCATACTCTATTTAAATTTCGTGTTATAATATAACCGGATATCTTAAATTATAGGAGTGAGAGTATGTTTAACGATTACATTAATAAAGATGACTTGAATGACTGGAGACATTTACTTCTGCTTTACAAATTCGCTTTAGATGAAATGAGTACAAAACTCACCATCCTTAATGAAGAATTTCAGCAGATTCATTCTTATAATCCTATTGAGCATATTAAGTCTCGAATCAAAACACCTAGAAGTATTACTTTAAAGCTTATAAGAAAAGGACATGAAGTTTCTCTGGAAAATGCAAAGAACTATATATACGATATTGCAGGTATCAGAGTAATAACTTCTTTCACCTCAGATATATATAACCTTAAAGATCTTATATGCAAGCAAAATGACATAAAGGTAATTCAAATTAAAGATTACATAGAAAATCCTAAACCAAACGGATACAGAAGTCTGCACCTTTTGTTAGAGATACCTGTATTTTTATCTGACCGGGTAGAAAATTTAAAGGTGGAAATCCAGCTTAGGACTATAGCCATGGATTTTTGGGCAAGCTTAGAGCATAAAATTCACTATAAGTTCGATAAGGTGGTGCCTTCGTATATCACTGAACAGCTTAAGGAATGTGCTGAACTGGCAAACTTTTTGGATGAAAAAATGCTATCTATTAACGAAGAGGTTAAAAAATATAAATAATAAAAAACTGTCCAGGAGATTTCCTAAGGACAGTTTTTTTACATTAACCTTTATTAAACTTTAAAACACTCTGTTTTTTTCTTCATTGTTTAGATAAGCATATACATTTTCTATAGTTATCTTTGCTCTGTTTACCATAGATTCTCTTGTTGCGTAAGCGATATGAGGAGTAACTATGGTGTTTTTTGAGTTCAAAAGCGGATGCTTCCTATCTATAGGAGGCTCTGTTTCATATACGTCCACTGCCGCTCCGGCGATTTTCTCATTGTTCAGCGCTTCTGCAAGGGCCATGCTGTCTACTACAGGACCTCTTGATAAATTTATTAAAATGCTGCTCTCCTTCATAAGGCCGATTCTTTCTTCATTTATCAGCCCTTTTGTCTCCTCATTCAAAGGAGTATGCAGAGTTACAATGTCGCTGTTTTTCAGAAGCTCTTCCAAAGTTACATATTCTACTCCTAATTCCTCAGCTCTCTGTCTTTTGCTTCTGCTGTATCCTAAAATTCTGCAGTTAAATGCCTTTAAAATTTCTGCTACCCTAAGTCCTATAGCCCCTGTGCCGATTATTCCTACTGTTTTTCCTTTAAGCTCAAAGCCTACAAGACCTTCCTTAGTACCAAATTTTCTGGTAGCCTCATCACAGGGTAAAATATTTCTTAAAACAGATATTATCAAGCCTAAAGTAAGTTCCGCTACTGAATCATTTGAATATCCTGCAGCATTTGAAACCTTTATCCCTCTTTCCAAACAGGCTTCTTTGTCTATATGATCAACTCCTGTAAAGGCTACTGATATGTATTTAAGGTTTTTTGCAGCTCTTATAACCTCTCCGCTTAAAGGGTTATTAGCTATTATAAGTATGTCTGCATCCTTAACTCTTTCCTTTAATATGCTTTCGTCTTTTTCCACGGTATCATATTTTGTGAAAACATGCCCAGCTTTATTTAAGTCCGCTGTCAGCTCCTTAAGAACCTCTTCACTTACCGCCAAAGGCTCTAATAAAACTATATTCATGCCCTCTCCCCCTTTTTTACTTAATAGATGTTCACATATAATTTTAGACTTATTTCAATACAATTGCTACTGTAAAGAGCATTCAGAAGTAAAAAACTATGTATGGTATTGTAATTTATGGGTTAATAATATTTATTTTGGATAAATATATTTTTTCTGCAAATAATACAGTATATATTTACTCAGAGAAAGGAGAATATAAAATGCCATTGACAAGCAAAGAAAAGAAACTCATAGAAGATAACTTAAACGCGGAATATTTGTGTATAAGAAAGTATGATCAGTACGCCTCTTTAGCTACTGATCAGCAGCTAAAGCAGATGTTTAATGATCTTGCAAGCAAAGAAAGGCAGCACGCACAAACTCTTAAAGGAATTTTATCGCAAAACGGTGTATCAACAAACAACATCTTTGAAACTGCATCTCCTCCAAAAGGAGATTTATCCTCCGTTCAGAAGGATTTAGGCAGTACTGATGCTCAGCTTTTAAACGACGCACTTTATGTTGAAAAGTATGTATCCAGCTCTTATAACAACGCTGTTTTAGAATCCGCAGATCCTAATATAAGAATGCAGCTTCAGCATATACAAAATGAAGAGCAGCAGCATGCAGAAACCCTATTCAATGCAATGCAATCCAGAGGCTGGTATAAAACCGAATAAAAATAGGTTGTCTCTTAAATGAGACAACCAAATTTGGGATTTATATAAATGCATTTAATATATAGCTTACAATAAATAAAGCTGTAACTGTATATAAAATAGGATGAACATCTTTACCTTCTTTATTTACTATCTTAGCTACACAGTAGAATATAAATCCTGCAGCTACTCCTGTAGTTATGCTGTAGGTAAAAGGCATAAATGCTACAGTAAAGAAAGCTGGTATAGCTATAGTTAAATCTGACCACTCTATCTTAGCAAGTGACTCTGACATTAAAACTCCAACTATAATTAAAGCTGGGGCAGTAGCAGCAGCTGGAACCATTCCTGCTATTGGAGCAATGAATAGGCATAAAAGGAATAAAACTCCTGTAACTACAGAGGTAAGTCCTGTTCTTCCTCCCTGGCTTATTCCTGCAGCACTTTCTACATAAGTAGTAGTATTACTTGTTCCAAGCAAAGCACCTATGGAAGTAGCTGTAGCATCTGCAAATAAAGCCCTCTCAATCTTAGAAGAGAAACCTGTTCCGTTTTCAACGGACTCTTCGTCTTTCTTGTCAAATATTCCTGACTTTCTTCCTGCACCAAGGAAAGTTCCTATAGTATCAAAGGTATCAGTTAATGAAAATGCAAAAATTGTAGTTAATGCTATAAAGGTCTTTTGCGAGTTGGCAAAAAGTCCTGCGAAATCTAATTGAAATAGTGTAGGCGCAAGGCTTGGCACCTTAAAGCTCACTGTTGATAAATCTGGAATCTGAGTAACTCCAAAGAATATTCCTATTACTGTGGTTATTAAAATTCCCAATAAAATTGCACTTTTTGATTTTAAAAGCATAAGCACTATAGTTATTACTACTCCTATTAAAGCAAGCTGAGCTACAGGATCCTTAAAGTTTACTATGGCAGGAACCACATCGCTGAATACCCCGCCTTCACCTGCTGATGACAGCTTATTAACAGCTTCACCTGTAAATTGAATAAAACGAGCCTGCTTAACACCTACATAAGCTATGAATAGTCCTATACCTCCGCTTATAGCATACTGTAAAGATTCAGGTATAGCATGTATAATCATCTTTCTTATCTTAGTAACAGTAATAATTATGTTTAAAAGTCCGCATATAAATACCATAGCTAAAGCTTGCTGCCAGGTAAATCCCATTCCAAATACTACTGTAAAAGTAAAAAACGCATTAAGACCCATTCCTGGAGCCTGAGCAAAAGGAACATTAGCAACAAATGCCATTATAAAAGTTCCTATAGCAGCTGCTATTATGGTAGCTACAAAAACCGCATCTCTATCCATTCCAGTCATAGACAAAATAGATGGATTAACGAATATTATATAGGCCATAGTAAGAAAAGTTGTTAAACCTGCTACAAATTCAGTTTTAACATCGGTACCATTTTCCTTCAGTTTAAAAAATTTATCCAATAAAAACACCACCCTATTAAAATATGTAAAGTATAATTTCAGTTTACTATTGTATTTTATACGAATATTAAATTAAAATCAACTAATTTTATTCGGTTTTTTTCAAAAAGCAAAATTAATTAAAGTAAATTGGAGATTCATTTGTTCATTTTTCTTTTTCCTACTAATCTTTTCCGAACATTTTCTTTTACTACGCCACCTTTAAATCACCTCCTAAATTTTTTAAACATTTTAATCCAAGGTTAAACCTCAATAGGTTTTAATATATATATATTTTGATAAAGGTAATACCATGTATAATAAAAAAAATTAAATTTATAATTTACTTTCTAATGCTATCATTAAGCCCCCCAGATATAGTTCCATAAAATGGAATCACCCCAGGGGTGCTTACTTTTTTATCCATCAGGTATTTATCTTGAAAAAAATTGTATTTATTAAATTTACTGCATAAAGATTAATTAACTGTTAATTTATCCTTCTTTTAATGACAATATATATATTAGGCTTGTATAATATTAATATATTTTATTAACTAATAACTTTTACTCTATAATATTTCTCTATCTTTCTTTAAAAATATGGATAACAACACTGATTACATATACCAATTATCTATAGCTTCTTCTCACTTAAATCACATATAAAATAACCTATAGGAGGAGAATCATGAAAAGAACCAAAATAAAAATTTTATGCAGCATTTTAGCTTTATCATTAGTTATAGGCGTATCCGCAGGATGTGCAAAAGGTAAGTCTCCATCCTCAAACAAACCTGCTGCTTCTGAAAATAAAGAGCCAGGTGATAAGGATGCTTCTAAGGAAAAAGATAAAACCGAAGATAAAAAAGAAAACACTTCTAATAGCTCTAAAGAGCAGACAAGCAGCAAAAAGCTAGACAAGACCATAAAGAGCAAGGATAATTTGGTTCAGCTGAATGTATCCTCCGAATGGTCAACTCAGACTAATTTAAATGATGCTGCTAATATTCAGGTTGCCAACCTTCCCTTAGAAAAATATCTTATTAATATATCCGATTCCAAAGAAAATTTCAGTAATAGTTTCACGGTGAAAGATTATTATGAGGCTGTTTCAAGAAACATGGAGGGAATGTTAAACAATGGTAAAGTGGAGGCTCATGAGGAACTTACCATTGGTGGTAATAAAGCAATACAATTTGAAGTTAAAGGAGAAATGGATAAGCTTAAAGTAGCTTATTTGGTAACTATTATTGAAACAAAAGGCTATTTCCACCAGGTTATATCTTGGACTTTAATAGATAGATTTGAAAAATACAAAGTTGAGTATAAAGATATAACAAACACCTTCAAAGAAATCTAATGTAAGTAAATACCACTACCCCTGGGGTGCTCCCATAAAAAGGGAGTACCCCAGGGGTAGTTCCATTATTTTACCTCTTAGAATCCATTATTTTTAATTACTTCCCTGTACCAAAGTGCACTTTTTTTAGGACTTCTTTTAAAGTCATCCTTTAAGTTAACCCGATAGAGACCATATCTGTTTTTATAGGCATTGCACCATGACCAGTTATCCATAAATGTCCAAAGATGATATCCAAAGCAGTTGGATCCTTCTTCTATAGTTTTATGAAGCCATTTTAAATGCTCTTTTATAAAATCTATCCTATAGTCATCATTAATCATAAGGGATTCATCTATGAAACGTTCTTCATCCTGAACTCCCATACCGTTTTCGGATACAAACCAGGGAATATTATGATAGTTGTCCCTTATATTTATTCCAATATCATATATGCCTTTCTCATAAATTTCCCAGCCTCTATAAGGGTTCATCCTTCTTTCAGGCCATATATAATTATCCATGAAGCTTTCAGGCATTAAAGACTCATTACAGGAGCCATGGGTAATTTTTTCTGATCTGTCCTCCTTAGCTTTTATTCTTCTTGGCTGATAATAATTTACTCCAAGGAAATCCACGGTGTTTTCCTTAATAAGTTCACTATCTCCTTGATGAACCTCAGGAGCAAGACCATTATATTTTATAAAATCAATAAGCTTGTCCGGATATGACCCCTTTACAGAGGGATCCAAAAAGCTTCTGTTAGACAAAAGGTCAGCTAAATCAGCAGCTTCCTTATCAGCCTTTTCTTCACTTCTTGGATAGGAGGGAGTAAGGTTTAATATTATTCCTATCTCTCCTTCTCTTTTAGAAACCCTGAAGGACTTAATAGCGGAAGCACTGGCTATCATGGTGTTGTATGCCACTTGAACCGCTCTTTTCATATCAGTCACACAGGGATAATGCTGTTTATATAAATACCCCGCTTCTACAGGCACTATAGGTTCATTAAAGGTAACCCATCTTTTTACTAAATCTCCGAAGAGCATAAATGCAGTTTCAGCATAATACGTATATGCTTCTACCACCTCTCTGCTTTCCCACCCTCCCTTTTCCT